>MNYD01000142.1 GCA_001872925.1 Dehalococcoidia bacterium CG2_30_46_19
GTCACGAAGTGCACCAACCTGTGGCTATTTGCGCCCGCCGTTTCGTCCTTCTGCCAATAAGGTACCCGGGGTGACCCCTGCCTGGCTGTATCCATCCTCATTAGCCGTGCTGGTCATGTAAGTAACTAACCTCCTTACACAGGGGCTAGTTTCATTATTAAGGGAGGGGGGATATAGGTTAGAGAGGGGGCTTCGCCCCTCTCTAAAGTCTCTTCCCCCCTCTCCTTGCGAAGGAGAGGGGGATTAAGAGGGTGAGGTTAATAATCAATCTTACCATTGACTTGAATTCTAACCTGTAATATAATTCAAGCTGTCTCTCCGAGTTGCTGTGCCTAAAGAGGAATCCATGACAGGCGACCGGTAGACGAAAGTCTCGAGGGTGTGGGTGGAAACACCTGTGCCTCCCGTGCTTGGAAAGGAGGGAAAATGGATTTCGATTACTGTTTTATAGCACCTTGTTCGATGAGGTGCTATTTTTGTTCCCGCTCGCCTCCCTTAAATGCTTCTCGTAATTGCAGTTAATTAATCGAGCAAAGTATCTTTGACGATGGAGGTATAAGCGTGAAAAGAAAAGCAGTTTTACTAGCTACAATAGCTCTTATCGCTATCATTAGCATTATTGCAACAGCATGTGCACCTACAGCGCTTAGGGTAGCAACCACTACCAGCCTTTACGACACCGGCTTGTGGGATTCTCTGGAGCCCATATTTGAGCAAAGATACGGCGTCGACTTGCAGATAACAGCTAAAGGCACCGGCCAGGCTTTGCTTTTAGGTCAAAACGGTGATGTGGATGTGGTTACCGTCCATGACCCGGATGCGGAGGAAATGTTTATAGCAAGTGGCTATGCTGTTGCAGCAGAAGGCTATAGTGCGGAGCGAGTCCCCTGGGCTTATAACTATTTCATCATCATAGGCCCTGAGACTGACCCGGCAGGCATTAGTGGCTTGACTCCAGAAGAAGCCTTCCAAAAAATCCAGCAAGCGGGGGAGGATGACCCGGAGACGGTTAAATTCGTCTCTCGGGGGGATAACTCGGGAACTCACGGCAAAGAAAAGGCGATCTGGGCAGCAGCCGGCTATGATTATGCAGCGGATATTCAAGGGACTGGAGCGGCCGCTGGCTGGTATATAGAATCCGGGTCAGGTATGGGGGCAACACTGGTCATGGCTAACGAGAAAAATGCTTACACTCTCACGGACATAGGGACTTTCCTGGCTTTCAAAGCTGATTTGAGTCTGGTGCCCTTAGTAAGCGAAGGAGACATCCTGCTCAATGTCTACTCGGTGATCATTTGCAAGAACGGTAGCAATCCTGAGATGGCTCAGAATCTGGTGGATTTCCTCAGAGCACCTGAAATCCAGGCTTTGATCGCCGGATTTGGCGTGCCAGAGTATGGAGAACCACTGTTCTACCCCTATGATCCAGCGATTTGCCAGTAATAATCTTAAGGAAAGGGGGTGTGACATGCCAGTAATAGCGGCAGTGGTAAAGTGCAAGAAATGCGGTGCTGAGGTAAGGTCGGACTGGAAGTTTTGTCCCAATTGTGGAGACAAAATTGTATGCACCGGCAAGTATGAAGCCTGCGCTAAGAAGTAGGTTTTAAATGGCCGAAATATGGCAAGGATTTCTCAAGGCTATTGAGCTTATAGTCTCCCTTGACCCCGAAGTAATGGAGATAGCCGGGAGGTCATTGAGGATTTCGGTAACCTCCTGTCTCCTGGCTTCTTTTATCTGCATACCATTAGGAAGTCTGATACATTTTCATAATTTCCGGGGCAAGAGGGCGGTGATAAATATCATCCAGACGTTTTTCAGCTTGCCCACTGTTTGCGTTGGCCTGTTTGTCTTCGTCCTCTTTTCCAGGGCGGGGCCGCTGGGTGGCTTGGGCATAATGTTCACTCCCACTGCCATGGTAATAGGGCAGATGATATTAATCACTCCCATATTGCTCGGCTTAACCATCTCAGCCCTTAGTGGCGTAAGCAAAGAAATTGTGGATACTGCCATCTCGCTCGGTGCCAGTAGCTTTCAAACTACTGTGGCTGTGTTGAGAGAGGCAAGATATGCCGTTTTAGCTGCGGTGACAATGGGTTTTGGCAGAGCTATAGCTGAGGTGGGATGTGCCATCATGGTCGGCGGGAATATCAGGGGTTTCACCAGGGTGATAACTACAGCAATTTCGCTGGAAACATCCAAGGGTGAGTTGGAATTATCCATAGCGCTGGGCATAATCCTTTTATTCCTGGCGCTTATAGTTAATGTAGCCTTAAATAGGTTATAGCAGAGCTAAATAATGTCTTTAATAGAAGTAGTAGGTCTAAATCACAGATATGGTGAGCGGAAGGTATTGGAGAATATCAACCTGAACATTAATAAAGGCGAAGCCTTTTGCCTAATCGGCTCTACTGGAGCTGGCAAGACGACACTCTTACGCCTTATAGACCTACTTGAAACACCTGCCTCAGGAGATATCTACTTTGATGGCCTGTGCATCCCTAAATCTGGGAGGCAAAGATTAGAGATACGCCGCAGGATGGCATTTGTGCTTCAGAAACCTCAGGTATTCAATTTAAGTGTCTATGATAATGTTGCCTCTGGACTAAGGTGGAGGAGGGAGAAAAAAGATAGAATTGATAAAAAGGTCAATGAAATTTTGGAGATGGTTGGTCTTGAAGACTATAGAAATAGAAATGCTCGAACCCTCTCTGGTGGGGAAGCACAAAGAGTAGCCTTGGCCAGGGCTATGGTGATTGAACCTGAAATATTGCTATTGGATGAGCCGACAGCTAATCTCGACCCTGGTTCCACAGCGAAAATTGAGCAACTGGTTTCATATATTTCTGAGCAGGGTAATACCACTATAATAATGGCAACACATGATATGCCTCAAGGACAACACCTCGCTAACAGGATAGGAGTGCTACTTGACGGCAAAATCGTCCAAACAGGTGATGTTGAGCAAGTATTCCGTTCACCCCAGGATGAAGAAGTGGCTAATTTTGTGGGTATGGAAAATATCATTGAGGGAGTAGTAACTGCAAACAACGAAGGTATGGTAACTCTCGATATAGGAGGTGGTGCTATACAAGCGGTTTCAGACTTTCCTGTTGGGGAGAGAGTATATGTGTGCGTTAGGCCCGAGGATATTACTTTAGCCTTATCCCGAACTCAGAGTTCGGCAAGGAATTCCTTTTATGGCAAAATTACTCAGGTTGTATCTTTTGGTCCGCTTACTCGGGTAGAGATGGATTGTGGCTTTCGGCTAGTGTCTCTGGTCACTAAGGTATCCGTAGAAGAGCTGAGTTTACAAAAGAGAAAAGAAGTTTACGCCTCTTTCAAGGCTACCGGGGTGCATCTTATTAAAAGGAGAGCTAAATGAGTGAACTTTTTGATTCTTTCAGGCGCCGCATAAACTATCTCCGCATCTCGGTTACTGACCGCTGCAACTTACGGTGCGTTTATTGCATGCCTCCCGAAGGTGTTTCCTGGATACCGCATGGAGAGATACTATCTTACGAGGAAATTTCAGCTATTGTTCAGGTAGCAGCGGGGATGGGCATCAACAAGGTGAGGCTTACCGGTGGTGAGCCGTTGCTTAGAGCAGAGTTGCCCAAGCTGATTGAAATGCTATCTCAAATAAAGGGAATTGAGGAAATATCCTTGACCACAAATGGGACGCTTCTTAAGAGATATGCAATGGAGCTTAAGCAGGCGGGGTTAAAGCGAGTTAACATAAGTTTAGACACACTTAAGAGCGATAGGTTTCGATACATAACCCGCTGTGGAGAATTAAGGGATGCCCTTGATGGCATCGATGCGGCAATGGATGCTGACCTTCAACCAATTAAGATAAATATGGTGGTTATGAGAGGGATAAATGACGATGAGGTGCTTGATTTTGCCAGAATGAGTTATAACCAGGGGTGGAATGTCAGGTTTATTGAGGTCATGCCCTTCACTGAAATGGCGGAATCTGTGCCATCGAGCGAATTACGACAGCGTATTATGTCGCTTGGTTCACTTCTAAAAGCTGAAAGCTGTCAGCTGTCAGCTATCAGTAGCGATGGACCAGCCAGGTATTACCGGTTACCTGGAGACAGAGGCACCATAGGCTTTATCAGCCCTATCAGTGAACCTTTTTGCTCCGATTGTAATCGGCTGCGGCTCACTTCAAATGGTAGGCTTTGTCCCTGTCTTTTATCGGATGACGGAGTTGACTTAAAACAGCCACTGCGTAGTAATGCTTCCCCTGAGGAAATAAAGCGTCTAATTCTAAAAGTGGTTGCCTCGAAGCCGGAGCGTCATCGTTTGAGCGGGGATGGCGCTATTTCTATGAAGCGAAAGATGTCCCAGACTGGAGGGTAACAATAAAGGAGGTTAATGATGTCAAGACTAGAGCAAGTGCGTATGGTGGATATTACTGAGAAGGGTGAAACAAGGCGAGAGGCGGTAGCGGAAGGCAGGGTGAAAATGAATTCCGCCACCCTGGAACTCATTCGCCAGGGCAAAATAGCTAAGGGAGACGTGTTAACTGTAGCGCAAACTGCCGGGATAATGGCAGCGAAGGAAACTTATCGCCTTATACCGCTATGCCATCCCTTGTTCCTTACCAATGTTGCCATAGAGTTTCGCATTCCCGAGAAAGGTGATTTTATCGACATCACTGCCAGTGCTAAAGGCGTTGGGAAAACGGGATTCGAAATGGAAGCATTGATTGCCGTGTCGGTGACTGCTTTAACTATTTATGATATGTGTAAGATAGTTGATAAGAGCATGGTTATTGAGGGAATTCGCCTGGTTAAGAAGAGCGGCGGTAAGAGCGGAGTTTATGTTGCTTAACCTTGATTGCTCCTGCGAAAGCAAGGGTTTTATTAAAACGTCAAAGCAATTTAAAACCGCTGTTCGTTCTGGTCACCAAATTTTTTCTCACCAAGCGTTCTAGATGTTTTTCAATCATTATTTTTTCAAAGTGTTCATATATTCCCTTTGGCTCGGGAAATTCTTGGTAGATGAAAGCTTGGAGAACGATTTCTGGAACAGTCCGCTCCTTGTTCAAGAAATCTGTCAATTTCTTCTCCCTTTCGAATATCTTGTTCAAATAGACATCTAATTTTTTGTTTATGGTTTCACGTCCGTATGTGATGGGCTTGTGGCTTGGGATGGCAACTTCGAAATCAAGTGCCTTGATATTTCCAATAGACGTGATGAACCGGTCAACATCTGAATCCATACAACCATACCACGGTCCGAATGTGGATAAATCGATGTCGGCTAAGAAAACCAGGTGCTCACTCGGAACAGAAAAACAACAATGACCTGCTGAGTGCCCTGGCGTATGGATCACGTTTAGCTTGATAGACCCAAGGTCAAAAACATGACTATTTTCGAATTCCAGGTCAACCCTGGAGTCCTTCAAGCCGAAGAAATCTCTCAAGTACGAATCGAGGGATTTCTCCAGTTCCGTTCCCGGGGGTGAGCCATAAAGCTCCTTTAATTTTGCTACTGACCTTACCGCCGGGGCATCCAGTTTGTGACAGCATATTTTGGCGTCCTTGAAAAGATAATTGCATGCCGTATGGTCTTCATGACCATGCGAAATTAAAACCAGGTCTATCTTCTTTTCTTTGGCGAGTTCTGCAGCTAGCTTGTGTCCCATGCCGGTATCAATCAAGACTTTAATGTCATCATCGATAAATAGTGAATTAGAGAAGGGATACCGTCCATCCTTTTCACCCGGTATGAAGAAGATTTTGTTTGCGATTTCGATATAGTTCAAAGCACCCCGCATCTATATTGAGATTGTTTAGCAACCCATCCCCCTGACCCCCTTCCCTTAGCAAGGGAAGGGGGAGTGTAGGTAAGAGAGGGGTGAAACCCCTCTCTATAAATCTTTTCCCCCTCTCCTTTGAAGGAGAGGGGATAAATGGGGTGAGGTTAGTAAACACTCTCTGTATTGTGGATATTCTGTTCAAAAAGCCTTTTTAAGTTAAACCGAAAGCCCCAGCAAAGTTAAAAGCTCCGTTAATTATGGCGCATATATCGCTTGAATCTTCACTACATCATTTTATACTTCGGTCCATCTCCGCCTTCCGGGATTCTCCATTGTATATTCTGGTGAGGGCATTTTACCCGGCACGTCCGGCAGTGACTGCAGTTTGATGGGCTCAGGAGCATTTTTCCTTCGGCAAACCGGTATACTTGACAGGGACAAAAGAATTCACAGGGATGGCATTGATATTCCTCTCCGCAAGTCGTGCACAGTTGAGGGTTCAGGAAGGTGATATGTGATGGTGCGTCTTCTCTGTGGTGAGTGCCTGAAAGACTAACAGCGGTAAGCTTATCAATTCCGCCTTCATATCGTCTGTTTAGCTTTGCTTTAGTCATATGCTTGTAGTCAGGTTCAGTGGTCAACTTCATCGGGATGAGTTTGTGTAGAAGTGACACTGGCATGCCTAGGTAAATTCCAGCTCTGCCAGCTTTAGAGAAAATTTGTCGGTAATTCTTCGCTTCACGTAGGTCTTTGCCAACGAAGCTATCCTCAAGGGAGCTTCTATATTTAACTAAGGTGTGTACTGAAAAATCCTGTTTTTGGATAGCTTCAAAAGCGGTGTTAGCTGCCAGTATCCCCGATTTGATGGCGTAATGGAGTCCTTTGAGTTTCTTAGTGCTCAACAAATCAGCTGCGTCCCCTATTATAAGCGCACCATTGGCCACAGAATTGGGCATTGAATAATAACCACCTTCGGGAAGTGTCTTTGCTCCGTAGGCGGTAACTTCTCCTCCGTAAAGTAGCCTTTCAATGAACCAATGTGATTTCAACAGTTGAAGTTCCCGCTGGGGGTCAAGGTCACAATGTCTCCAGTCCAGCGAGATGTAAATAGCCAGCGCTGCCAGGTCTTTTCCCATGCTGTATATCGTAGCCCCACCGAAAGTACTTGCCTTGTTTGGAAATCCCATAAAATAAGCAGCATAATTACTTCCCAGGTTATTGTTGTCGGGCAGTTTAATTACCTCTTTAACTCCAATGGAGTAAATAGGTGGGTTTCTATTGCCAGCGAGGTTGAGTTTATCAACCAATTGCTCAGATAACACACCTAAAGAGCCGTCTCCAAAGATGGTTACCCTGGCTTTCAACGTCTCTCCGGGCAGGTAGTTCGATTGAGGTTTCCTGTCCTTATCCAATCCCTTATCGCCCAACTTTATTCTATTGACAGTACCATCTTCTACAATGACTTCCTCACCGACGAAGCCGGTGTAGATTTCCACACCGAGGGACCTAGCGTGACCAGCTAACCAATTGACTAGCTCACTCACTGAGACAGCGTAATCACCAGAATGGCGCATGTAGGGGGGGATAAGGAACCGGGGAGCCTTTATGACAAACGTTGGTGAGAGGAAAAAGACCTCGTCTTTCTTTACCTCGTTTGCCAGCATTTTGTTGACAAATTTACTCCCGTCCTCTCTCCAGTTAGGGATTAGCTCATCGAGGACTTCAGCTTCAAAGAGAGCGCCAGATATATTGTGTTGGCCCAACTTTTCTGCCTTCTCGATAACCACAACGGATTCATTCCTGCCATTTTCGTTAAGCAATTGCTTTAACTTTATGGCTCCGGCCAGGCTTGCCGGACCTGCCCCTATGAACAACACATCAATGGTGTTTAATGCAGAATCCTTTGTGGTTTCCATTTTAGCTATCCTTGCATGCTGTTCAATGCCTTGATAAGGTCAGGGATTATGGTCTCTAAGTCTCCTACTATCCCAAAATCGGCGACTTTGAAAATACGGGCGTTTGGTTCCTTATTTATTGCCAGTATAACCTTGGAGTTTTGCATTCCAGTAATGTGCTGCACCGCTCCTGAGATGCCCACGGCAACATAAAGATTGGGCGTGACTGTTTGACCGGTTTGTCCAACTTGATGGCTGTGGTCTATAAACCCTGATTCTACCGCTAATCTCGAAGCACCTACCATAGCTTTTTGGTTCAGAAATCTGCCGAAGTTTTCCGCTAACGGGGGGATATGTCTCTCAAAGCTCTCCTTGCTCTTTAATCCTGCACCACCGCTAACGACTACGTCGGCATCCTTAAGGTCAACGGTGGATTCATATAGCTTGGAGGAAGTTATCGTCACCCCCAAATCTGATTCTGATAAATGAGGAATAAACTCGATAACTTCACCGCTCTTACTCTTATCAGGCTCCAGAGCTTTCATAACCCCTGGTCTGACGGTAGCCATTTGCACTGGTGAATTCTTGGTAATTATGCTTGCCATTATATTTCCGCCCAAGGCAGGTCTTGTTTGCATCATGACTGCGGTAAGCTCTTGAGTCCCTCTTTTATGGTCTATTATATTCAGTTCAGTGCAATCGGCAGTTAGTCCTGATTTTGAGCTATAGGCTACTCTGGGACCAAGTTCCCTCCCCAAAGGCGTGGCACTGAATAACATTATCTGAGGCTTGTAATTGGCAATTAGCTCCGAAATCGCTTTCTTATACGCCATAGGGAGGAAATGGTCGAGTAACTCGTGTTCCACCACATAGACTTTGTCGGCACCATGAGCTATTAGTTCTGATGCCAGGTTATTTACATTTTTGCCCACTAAAATTGCCGCCGTTTTCTCATTCAGTGAGCTCGCTAGCTCGATTGCCTTTCCCAGTATCTCAAATGAGGCAGAGTTTATTTCCCCACCTTCTTGTTCGGCATATACCCAGACTTCTCCCTGGTAGCTCCCTTTTCTGGCCGCAGGAAGCTCATATTTTGCCTTGGCGGTTTCCTCAGTGGAAGCTGGCTCAGCGTAATACGCTTCTTTTGCCATGTTCAGCAGTTTTTCCAAATTCTCCTCAAAAATACAATTTCTTGTACTGACCTCCTGGGGAGAGAAAACCCTGACCACATCGGTTCTGGAACCGCCGAGTCCGATGCGAGAACTGTCAGCACCTATGTCCTCAGCATTCCATCGATAAAGTTCCTGGGAATATGCCCACCTTGTTCTGCTAAAGGACGGATAAAATGGCTTTGTCCATTCGGTAACAGTCACCATGCAAGGATAACCTTGAGGAGTTACCGTCTCGCTTCCTCTTCTAGTTATCCTTTCCACCATCAAATCACCGTTCTTGATACTGAACCCTGTTGCGTATGCGATATGGGGTATACCAAGTTCTTCAGCGACCTGCGGGGGAACCTGTGCAGTATCGCCATCTATTGATTGCATGCCTGTAATAATTAAGCAGTTGTCATTCCCATTAAATATGTCTTTAACGATTTTTCTTATCGCTTGAGCCAGTGGGTATGAGGTAGCCGGTGTATCTGCCCCTCCTAGCTTCCTGTCGGTCAGCAGTATGCCTTTGTCAGCGCCTACGGAAAGGGTGTATGTTAGGACTTCCTCGGCAAAGGGAGGTCCCATTGTTAAGCTCACTACCTCGCCACCAAGTTGTTTCCTAAGGCTTAAAGCAAATGCCAACGCTTGCTTATCAAGCTCATTGCATACATTGTCTAGCAGGGCTCTCTTCAGGGTGCCCTTTTCTATATCCCAAGCGTCCTTGGGAATATTCTTAATATCAGGCACCTGTTTGACCAGGACTATATAATTCATCGAAACTCAAACAGGAATTTTACCAGTAGCAGCCATTCAATTGCAACATATTACGTTAATTGTTTCGTCTGTCACAAGGGAGATGAAGTTTTTAAAAAGGAAAAATTATGCCAAAAAGTATTGACAAGCGCAGATCGGTGCTGATAAACTTATTGGGTTTTACACTGAGCAATAGTCATGGAGTTAACACGAAGAGACTTTTTGAAGCTTTGTGGTGGAACCGCAGGTGGTGCTGCCATCCTGGGGATGTTAGGCCCTGAATCCTTTCTTGAAGCTGCTCCCATAGATATACCGCTAAGAAAAAGAATTGGCGAAAAAACCACCATTTGTTGTTATTGTGGCGTGGGTTGTGGAGCAATCGTAGCCTCTGATGAAAATGGCAAAGCGATAAATATTGAAGGGGACCCGGACCATCCTATTAACCAGGGAGCGTTGTGTAGCAAAGGCACAGCTCTTATTCAGGTAACCAATAATGAACGCCGTTTGGACAGGGTGTCGTATCGTGCGCCATATTCCTCTGATTGGGAGGAAGTATCCTGGGATTGGGCGATAGACAAAATTGCCCGAAATATCAAGAAAACACGGGATGAGAACTGGACTTACAAAGATGAGAAAGGACGCGTTGTCAATCATACCGAAGCTATTGGCTGGGATGGCAGTGCTGCCGTCAACAATGAAGAGGCATATCTGTTCACAAAGTTTGCTCGTGCTCTGGGAATAACTTATCTTGAGCATTGCGCCCGGCTGTGTCATTCGTCCACTGTGGCTGCCCTGGGTGCATCTTTCGGACGGGGGGCGATGACCAATCACTGGATCGATATTAAAAACAGCAATTGCATAATGATAATTGGCAGTAATGCTGCTGAAAACCACCCTCTTTCCTTCAAATGGGTAACCAAAGCTATGGAGGAAGGTGCCAAGCTTATCAGTGTTGACCCTCGCTTTACCAGGACTTCCTCCAAGGCAGATATCTATGCAAAAATGAGGTCAGGAACAGATATTGCCTTTATTGGCGGAATGATTAAATATGTGATTGAGGATATCGAGGGACACCCGGAGAATTACAATATGACCTATATTAAAGAATATACCAATGCTACCTTGCTCATCAACCCTGATTTTAAGGGCCCGGCGGACCTGGACGGACTCTTCTGTGGCTATGATGCCAGTAAGAGGGCTTACGATAGGTCAAAATGGGTATATCAATTGGATGATAAAGGCATTCCCAAGAAGGACATTTCACTTAAAGACCCGAATTGTGTTTTCCAGCTATTAAAGAAACAGTTCTCAAGGTATGATGTTGATACTGTATGCAGCATTACGGGAACACCTAAGGATGTTTATCGTGAGGTGTGTGAGACCTATGCTGCCACAGGTAAACCAGATAAGGCAGCCACAATAATCTATGCCATGGGCACTACCCAGCATACCTATGCTACCCAGATAATTCGCTCTTACTCAATATTGCAATTACTGCTGGGTAATATTGGCATAGCTGGTGGAGGAATTAATGCTGCCAGAGGACAGTCCAACGTCCAGGGCTCGACAGACCATGCCATCTTGTACCACATCCTTCCTGGTTATCTTAAGACTCCTCCTCCTGATGATGTGGATCTTGAGGCTTATGTCAAACATTATACCCCAACAAGCAATGACCCCTTGAGTGCCAACTGGTGGCAGAATTATAAAAAATATATCGTCAGCCTGCTGAAAGCATGGTATGGCGATGCCGCTGTTGCTTCAAATGGCTTTGCCTATGATTACCTGCCCAAGGTTGAGGGTGACCATTCACATATTGCCATGGCAGAAGCGATAGAAAATGGTGTGGTAAAGGGACTTATATCCCCGGGGCATAATACCGCTGTTTCAGGACCAAATGTCAATCTGGAACGTGAAGGGCTTGGTAAGCTTGACTGGTTGGTGGTTTCAGACCTCTGGGAATCGGAGACAGCTGCTTTCTGGAAGAGGCCAAGGACTGCCCCATCTCAGATAAAAACTGAGGTTTTCCTGTTGCCTGCCCAAGCCTCGATGGAAAAAGAAGGCTCTATTACCAATAGCGGCAGATGGTCGCAGTGGAGGTATAAATGTTGTGACGGCCCAGATATAGCCAGAAGTGACCTGTGGATGGTGACCGAGCTTATCAAAAAAATGAAGGAACTTTATGACACGGAAGGCGGTGAGTATCCTGACCCTATTTTGAACTTAGCATGGGATTATGGAGACCCACCAGATGTACATAAGGTAGCTCAAGAGATTAATGGATATGACCTCGAAACAGGTCAGCTTCTGCCGAGCTTTGCCAATCTAAAGTCCGATGGAACAACATCATCGGGCAACTGGCTTTACTGCGGCAGTTATACCGAGGAAGGAAATATGGCGGCACGGCGAGACGTAACACAGACGCCTGCCCAGGCCAATATTGGGCTTTATCCCAACTGGGCATGGTGCTGGCCGTTAAATCGTCGCATTCTCTATAATAGGGCTTCAGTTGATTTAGATGGTAACCCATTTGCCCCGGACAAATCTGTTATTATCTGGGATCCTTTGCTTGGAAAATGGGTGGGTGATGTTCCTGATGGTGGCTGGCCTCCTATGTTTCAGCAGGGAACTAAGCTCCCCTTTATTATGACTTCCGAGGGGCGGGCACATCTTTTTGCTACTGGTGAAGTTCTTAATGACGGACCTATGCCTGAGCACTACGAACCCTGGGAGAGCCCGGTAAAGAACCTTTTATCTGGCATCCAGAGTGACCCTGTAGTTACCATCTGGAAATCTCTGGTCAAGGGCGACGTTAGTGACTACCCGATTGTGGCTACCACTTATCGTGTCAGTGAACACTGGCAGGCGGGGCAAATGACCCGGAATTTGCCCTGGCTGGTGGAGCTTATGCCCGAGATGTTCGTCGAGCTAAGCGAGGAGCTGGCAGAGGAAAAGGGTATTCGAAATGGTGGAAGGGTCATTGTGGAATCGGCACGAGGTAAAATAGAAGCAGTGGCCGTTGTTACCAAGCGTTTTTCTCCCTTTTCCATTGATGGCAAAAAGGTTCATCAAATTGGTATGCCCTGGCACTGGGGCTATATGGGGCTATCCACGGGAGACAGCGCTAATATGCTGACTCCCAATATAGGTGATGCCAACACTACCATACCGGAATACAAGGCATTCCTATGTAATATAAGAGCTAAATGAGGTAAAAAGTAATGGCAAAAGCGATGCTCGTTGATGTCAGTAAGTGTATCGGCTGTCGCAGTTGCCAGGTGGCTTGCAAACAGTGGCATGACCTGCCAGCAGTGTCTACAAAGCAAGAAGGGACATACGAGAATCCACCGGAACTGTCAGCGAGCACATGGACTAAAATTGAATTCAAGGAATTCGGTGAGGATGGCACATTCAGGTGGCTTTTCAGAAAACACCAGTGTATGCACTGTACTGAGGCTAGTTGTGTGGAAGTCTGCCCCACGGGGGCTGTAGCTCATCACGACGAATTTGTGGAAATTAACCAGGAGTGGTGCATAGGCTGCGGGTACTGTGTGACAGCCTGTCCCTTTGGTGCAGTGCATCGAGAACCTCCGAAGGGCACGGCGAGAAAATGCGTATTTTGTATCGACCGGGTGACGAACGGTCTTGAACCTGCCTGTGCTAAGGCATGCCCGACTGGTGCAATCCAGTTTGGCGAACGAGCTGATTTAGTCGAGGCTGCACATAGGAGAGTGCAAACCCTGATTGCTGAAGGGTACTCGAACGCGGTCTTATATGGTGAGAATGAACTGGGTGGTTTAGGGTATTTGTATGTTCTTACCGACCGACCGTCGGTATTCAACTTGCCCGAGAATCCTGAGGTGGCAACATCGATGGTGTCTGCTCAGTGGTTTAGCGGTATAGGCACCGCTGTCTTACTAGCGGCTGTATCTTTCTGGCTGTTCTTCAAGCGAAAGAAACGGATTGAGGCAATCCAGCAGTCTAAAACAGAAGGAGGTGCGGAGGAATGATTAACTGGGGAGCACCAATCTGGATTTACCTGTGGTTGGCAGGCATGGCTGGAGGAGCCTATTTTGTCGCTTTTCTAGATGATCTCTTCACGCGTGGTGGTAGTAGACAGCTGGTTCGGTGGGCAACCGTCCTGGGTATTCCCCTAGCCGTAATAGGGGTGATACTCCTGGTCATAGACCTTGGCCATCCTATTCGTTTCTGGCATCTACTGGTCGCATTTAGGGTGCTCTCCCCTATGTCGCTGGGCAGTTGGATTTTGCTGGTATGGGTAGGTATCGCTGTTATAATGACTATTTTGTGGTGGAGTGAGCAACCTCTGGCTCTCATGGCTAGTGAAGGCACAGTTCGTAGCGCTCGGAGAGCAACACGATTTCTTTCCTGGTTTGAATTGATATTCTCGGTGCTGGTTATGGCTTACACTGGAGTGCTTCTGGCTACCAGCAACCTGCCGCTATGGGCAGGCACAGTTCTCTTGCCATCCCTCTTCGTTGCTTCCGCTGCCTCTACAGGAGTGGCATTGCTCATTATCACCTCCGTAACCGCCAATACAATAGACAAGGGAGAGCTGAAGCTGGCTATCGGCCTTGTAAAAATGAGGTTCGGCTTGACCAAGCTGAAGTCGGCTATCAATCTTCTTTTTAACCCTACCGAGTGGACGATTCCGCGGCAAACTGTGGCTCGTTTGGCTGAAGTAGATGTTGGCGTAATTCTCGTCGAGATAGCAGCGTTGATTGGGTATGCTATCTGGCTTGGCAATTCCGCAATGGCGGGAGCAGGTGAAGCGCTGAAGGTAGTGACTACGGGGGCACTAGCCGCACCGTTTTGGGTAGGTGTAGTCCTCTTGGCCATGCTTATTCCGTTGGTGTTGGATGTTACCAGTCGGGCTAAGGATATAGAGACAAGGGCATTTCAGCGTGCTATTGTAACGTCCTCCGTATGCGTAATACTAGGTGGGCTTATCCTTAGAGCGGTGATAGTGATAGGAGGTCAGATGTGAGCCTGGCATGAAAGACAGTGCCGGAGGCAAGTAATGACTCGAGAGATAGTTAATAAAATCTTTAACAAACTAGCAGAGGCTGAACAACCCCTGCCACAGTCGCTTGAGTTCTATCGCCGACTATTGGCTATTCAGGCTAAGGTTGAGCCCTCTATGCCAGCTCATTTATTGTCCTTGACAGAGACCGAGGTCAGTCAACACTTAAGGCAGGGTAAGCCCTTGCTTATCTGGGACAATTTAGCTTTGGATTGGGGGGAGGTTCTAGTTTTGTTTGAGGAGGTTACCAGTTTAATAGTGGAGAAGCTGTCACCAGATTCTGAAGAAATTGAAGAGCCAAACCAGGTTGCTACTGACCAAGTTTCCCTTGAAGCTATGGCTAAGACCTGGTTTGAAGTTGGAATACCATTATCCGAGAGCCCAGCACGGGACAAAGAGATAAAACCACTTATAGCTGGTACTATCTATGCCACACTTCAGCCATTTTTGTCTGCTTACTCCGAGAAGCTGCTACCTCGGATAAACCAGGAATTATGGCATCGAAGATATTGCCCTGTCTGCGGCGGAGAAGCTGATTTTGCTTTTCTGGATAAGGAACGGGGAGCACGATGGCTTCTCTGCTCGCGGTGCGATGCGGAGTGGCTCTTTTATCGTCTTGGCTGTCCCTACTGCGGTAACCAAAACCATCATAGTCTGGCTTATTTTAGTGACGATAAAGGTCTATACCGGCTCTATGTCTGTGAGCAATGTCGTCGCTATCTCAAGAGCATTGATTTACGGAAGACAGAATCCGAGATATTGCTGCCGTTGGAGCGTATTCTTACTTTAGATATGGACCGACAGGCTGGGGAGATGGGATATAAGGTGGGGAGAAATTTTGCTCTTTAGAATACCAAACTCATCCACGACCAGCTATACGGTTATGCTTGTTCCTTCACCTGGTTGAGATTGTACCGTTAGAGTACCATCAATTAGCCGAGCTCGCTCCTGCATTCCAGCCAAGCCAAGCTTGCCATCCTTAGCTTGGTCGCCTATCGCCTGTGGAAGGCTAAAGCCTTTGCCATTATCAGTGATGGTTATCCTTGCCTTATCCTTATCAAACTGAACCGTAATGTCGGCCTTCGTTGCTTGAGCATGCCGCCACACATTCCTTAGTGCTTCTTGAGCAATGCGGAAAAGCACTAGCTCTACCTCTTCAGTAAGGCGCCGTTCGCTACCAAGTATGTTGACCTTGATGCCGATTCCTGAGTATTCTGCTACATCGGAGGCCAGCCATTCCAGCGTTGGCAGTAAACCAAGGCGGCCCAATGCTGCCGGCCGAAGGTCCTGGCTTAAACGGCGTACCCCCTGTATGATGTTGTTGGTCTGCTGCCATAGCTCCTCTAGGTGGAGGCGATTGTCCTCTGATATTTCCTTGCTGCCGGAAGCGAGAGCGTCTAACTGGCGAGAGAGCACAACCCAGCCAGCACATGGTACGTGTCAAATCATTTAAGTACCTAACCCAACAGGGGATTGTTGAATCATATAATTTCTAACTATATGAGGTACCAACTTCTTGTAAGGGTCAGCCTGCTGGGTTTTCCTCTTTTCCTCATAAACGTTGTACAGCTTTTCCAATTTGGCATCTATTTGCCTCTTTAGCTCGGCAGGGTTCAGGCTGAGATATATTCCCTGCAGTTCTTCTTTGGCCTCCTCTGAGATCTGCCCTGATTCCATGAGCCTCTGATATGGTGTCCTG
>MNYD01000045.1 GCA_001872925.1 Dehalococcoidia bacterium CG2_30_46_19
GTGACCTTAACTCAAAAAGAGGACGTGTGCTCGGGATAGAACCTGAAGGCAAAAATAATACTATTCAAGCTCAGTGCCCCTACTCAGAATTGCTGGATTATGCTATAAACTTGAGGTCAATAACACAGGGACGGGGCAGCTTCACCATGGAATTCAGCCACTACGAAGAGGTGCCACCTCATCTCACCCAGAAAGTCATTGCTCAAAGGAAGCAAGAAAAGGAATAAAGCTAAGCAATTTAAGACCGCTGCCAAACATCAGATTCAAAGTCAAAAAGCTTCAGCACACAGTCTGACGAAAACAGGTTTATTATCTACTCTTACCTGCAAGGTTGCAGAAATCTGACAAACCTCCCCACAAGTGCTAAAATTGACTTAACAGGAGGAAAAGGGCGATGAAAAGGAATTTGATGTTAGGAATAATGGTACTGCTGCTTGCTCTGGCGGTTGTTCCCCTGTCGTGTGGTCAGACGGGGCTGACAGGGGGGGGAAGCGGGGCTACCTCAGCACCTAATGCAACCGAGAGTGAGCCTGAAGGGGATGGGGGCATAGGCGCCATAATGCCGGTGCCTGACGCTGAATATAGTCTGAAGTGGGGCTACTATGGATACGTTTTCATTAACGTAAGCGAGGATACTCCTGAAGTCATCTATGCTGACAGAGGCGAGGATGTGAACATAACCGTCTTGGTCCACTTAATTTCCTTTCTCCCTAATTTTACACAAGCAAACATAAAAATAGCCCCGCACGACCCGACGAATGCCATTTGTCTCGAACCTTATAATGGCAGGGATGGCTATTTTTGCGTCAATGACCTCATAAGCTATATTCCCAACGGAACCGTGGAAATAAAGGCGAACGAAACTTTGCCCATCACGCTGGTCATTCATGTGCCCGAGGATTTTCCTCCCGGACTCCAGACAATTTCTGTAACCCCCGATCTGGGAATCTTAATGGGTGAAAGGATTTGGGGAGGTGGTGCGGCACCTATAGAAGTGAAGACTCGTGACTAAGGGAATCCTTGCCACTCTAATCGTCCTGGCTTTCCTTCTTGTCCTGGTCCCTGTGCAAGTCGAAGCGGGACCTTACATGGGCGGATATCTAAAGGAAAACGCTAATATTACAGACAGGGTATTGGTCACCGTTAATTATGCTGGGACGCAGGCTGACCAGATTCCATATTACACACATTTGATGGGCGTTTCGAGCATAGCCGGTGGCAGTGGACTTTCACCCTCAGGATGGACATACCAGAATGTTGTGGGGCTGATGAGGAACAATCATGTATATTGGCAACCCCAAGGATGGTATGAAAACAGCCAGGAATATCCTGGACCTATTTGGGATGTTGGCAGAGGCTACTACCTCTTTTACTACGAAAGGATGGATATTGCCTACGGCAAGGTAATCTACACCCTTTATGTATATCAGGATTCCACCGCTTATAACAACGACGAGCCAACCTATATCTATTTGTGGAGTCATCCAACCAGCGACAGCAATTTCCTGGTTGGGAGGCAGTGGCACAGCGGTAATTGGTATAAGCATTTTCAATTTGGAGTAGAGAGCGAACAAGCCTTTACGACAACAAACTGGCAAGAACTAAACGCCCACGCTTGTTATTACGATGGTGCCGATTGGCGTTATACTGAGGGGCGAGTGTGCCACGGGGACACTGCTCTCATAACCTGGACATACCAAGGATGGGCAGTTGGTGGTTCAACCTATGACGGCGTGAACAAAACGTATTCCTTCGATGACTGGGTGTGCTGGAACTACAGTGGCACAACTATCCCAGACGATTCGCAACTATGGAGTGGGAGTGGAATCGTGAGCGACACGGTGTTCAAACCTTACCACGCTGGTATCTTGAAAGGAGCCGTTAGTTTCGCAGGCAGGGGTGCCCCTCCAAACGATAGATGGATAGAACCGTTTGAGGTGAAGTTATTCGAGCCCGGTAATCTCGACAACGTGCTGTGGGAAGGGACTGCCACCACTAACAATACCGGGGTTTTCAACATTACTGATCTTACTCCGGGCACCTATGACATTGGAATTAAGAACTGGACGTGCCTCAGCGAGCTGGAGACTGGAGTGGACTTGAGTGGTGAGGCGATGGTTGACTTTGGCACCACTCGTGAGGGCGATGCCAATGATGACGATTATATTAACATTCTTGATTCCTCTGCCCTCAGTAGTGCTTTTGGTTCAAGTGAAGGTGATCCTAACTGGAATCCTCATTGTGACTTCAACCGCGATGGACATATAAACATTCTCGATGCCTCAATACTGGCCAGCAATTATGGTCAGCATGGAGACCTGAGGTAACTCCATATAAAGCATGCCGACTTTGGCCCTCAATTGCTGAGCTCGCTTGGATACATGCCCAAGTAACAATGGATTGTTGCCAGGTGGTAAAGGTATGGCACTCTCACATCTTACTCAGAGATTGCTTCGTCGCTAACACTCCTCGCAATGACAAAAGAGGGTATGCCTCGCAATGACAAAAGGGGGCATGCCTCGCAATGACAGGAAAGGAAGTCTATTTATCCCGCCAGCAATTCCTTCAGCTTGTTGGTCAAAGCAGGCACAACATCTTCAAATTTGCCCACCACTCCATAGTGAGCTTGCTTGAATATATTCGCCTCAGGGTCCTTGTTAATAGCAATGATAGTCTTTGAGCCACTGCAACCAGACATATGCTGGCTGGCTCCTGATATTGCGATAGCAAAATAAATATCGGGAGCGACAATCTTACCGGTGAGACCGATGTGCATCGCCTCAGGCACCCATCCATTATCACAGGGAGGTCGGGAAGCACCTACGGCGCCCTTGAGCACAGCGGCAAGCTCTTTCAAGGTAGTATTGTAAGGGTCAGGTCCACCACACCCTCTGCCTCCACAAACTATCGCCGGGGCATCCTCAAGCTTAACGCCAGTTACTTCCTCTTTTATAGTCCCCACTATCTTTGTCTTCACCTTCGACATATCTACGGCAACTTTAGTAGGAATAACTTCTCCCTTCCTTGACCCATCGCGCTTTATGGGCGACATTGCCTTCACTCTAATAGTAGCTATTTGGGGCAGAGCCTCAGCTGTAAATACCGCCTGAGCATTGCCGCCATACACCGAACTCGTCTGCATAAGCTGCTTTGTCCCTGGGTCTATGCTCAACTCAAGGCAGTCTGTGGATAAACCAACCTGAAGTCTAAAAGCAAGGCGAGGAGCTAAGTCGGCACCCATGGGCGTATTGCCCAGCAGGATGACACGAGGTGAAACCTGCCCGATAACCTGGTCAGCAACCTGCATATAACAGTCTGCTTCGTATCGCTTTAACGCTGAGTCTTCTACGGTATAAACTTTGTCTGCTCCAAAAGCA
>MNYD01000092.1 GCA_001872925.1 Dehalococcoidia bacterium CG2_30_46_19
GGTATTGCGACAGTATTCATCAAGAAGTTCTGTCTTCTCCTTCCTGGTTTTTGCCTTAAAGTAGCTCTCCCCTATCACCTTGAGATATTCATTCCTTGAATGCATGTCCATCCTTTCCATAGCCTGGCTTTACCTCCTGTGAAAATATTAGCCAGGCTGAATCTTAATCCACTTCGGTTAGATTTTTCGTGATTCAACAACTTCTCCTTCGGTTAGATTTTAGATGATTTAAATCGAGGTATTGACATTGACTTATTTAGTGGGATATTGTAGACAGGTTGTAATTAACTTAAAAGGAGGTAGTCAAGATGCAGGCGTATTGTTTTAAGTGTCGAGCAAAGAGGGATATTAAAAATCCAGTTTCTGTTACTCTTAAGAACAGAAGACCAGCAGTCAGGGGAACCTGCTCTGTATGTGGGACAAAAGTATTCAGAATTGGTAAGGCTTAAAGTCTTGTAAAAATCGGTCAAAGTTAGTGAAAGGGTAAGTATATTTGGTGGGATTTTAACCATAACATTCTACTAAGTTTGTTGCCATGGGAACAATAAATGTAGCCATCATTGGTGTCGGTAATTGTGCCTCATCACTAGTTCAGGGCATTTACTATTATAAAGATGCTAAAGAGAATGAGTTTGTCCCTGGCTTAATGCATGTCAATCTGGGAGGCTATCACATATCCGACATAAATTTTGTGGCTGCGTTTGATATTGACAAGAATAAAGTAGGCAAGGACTTAGCCAAAGCCATTTTCACTCCGCCTAATAACACCATTAAGTTTTGTGATGTGCCTGATTGTGGCGTCAAAGTTGAGCGTGGCATGACCCACGACAGCTTGGGGAAGTATCTTTCCCAAATTATTACCAAGGCACCAGGGCCAACTGCTGATATAGTAAACATCCTCAAGGAGACTAATACAGATGTAGTGCTTAATTATTTGCCTGTGGGCAGCGAGATGGCAACTAAGTGGTATATCGAGCAAGTATTGGAAGCTGGCTGCGGTCTTGTCAACTGCATACCTGTTTTTATTGCTCGTGAGCCTTACTGGCAAAATCGCTTTGCTGAGAAAGGATTGCCCGTTATTGGCGATGATATCAAGTCTCAGGTTGGAGCTACGATCACACATCGGGTATTAACCAGGCTTTTCCGTGAACGAGGTGTTAAGTTGGAGCGAACTTATCAATTGAATATTGGAGGCAATACCGATTTCTATAACATGCTGGAGCGGGAGCGTCTGGAATCTAAGAAGATTTCTAAAACGAACTCTGTTACTTCGCAGTTAGATTACGATATTGGTAGTGATAACATCCATATTGGCCCCAGTGATTATGTTCCCTGGCTGGAGGACCGCAAATTTTGCTACATAAAAATGGAAGGGCGCACCTTTGGCGATGTTCCTCTAAATGTGGAGCTAAAGATGGAGGTGTGGGATAGTCCCAATTCAGCTGGCGTAGTCATTGATGCCATAAGATGCTGTAAATTAGCTCTGGACAGGGGTCTAAGTGGAGCCATCGTAGCGCCGGCATCTTACTTTATGAAGTCTCCGCCGATTCAGTATTCTGATGATGAAGCTCGCACAAAGACCGAAGCATTTATTGCTGGGGAAGAGCAAGAGGGTCCTATTTCATTGCCTGAGCCACAGTTAGCTGAGGTTAAAGGGTAAACTGCTTTTGCGGGCGCCAAATTTAGCAGAGCTTAGAGCAAATTTAGCATTACGCATTACCAATCCTGTAATCGGGATTTTAGGCAAAAGTGGCATAAAGCCTGATGCTCTTACCTTTACCGGATTAGCGATAAACATCGGTGCCGCTTATGTCATTGCCACTGGGCATTTTCCGCTTGGCGGAATCTTAATTTTAGTTGCCGGATTATTTGACCTTCTGGATGGGGCGCTGGCCAGGTTTGCCAAGAAAACTACAAAATTTGGTGCCATACTTGATTCTGCGGTTGACCGCATTTCTGAAGCAGCGATATTTTGTGGTCTCCTTGTCTGGTATATGCCCGGCAGGTCAGAAATCTTGCTTATTTTTGCTGTCTTGATTGGCTCTTTCCTGGTTAGCTATATACGGGCAAGGGCAGAAGGACTTGGATTGGAATGCAAGGGTGGTTTGTTTACCAGAGCGGAAAGGGTTATAGTATTAGCGGTAGGTTTGCTGGTGAACCAGGTAATAATTGCTTTATGGATTTTGGTGGTTTTTGTTTATATCACCGTGGTTCAAAGGTTAGTTTATTTACGACGAGTTAGGAGCTAAAGGTACTTAAATGCCTGTTGTTGCCATTGTGGGAGGGCAGTGGGGTGATGAAGGGAAGGGGAGGGTGGTTGATTTCCTCGCTGAGAAAGCAGAAGTGGTAGCTCGTTTCTCGGGGGGTGATAATGCCGGGCACACCATAATTAATCCTTACGGCGAGTTTCGGCTGCATCTTGTGCCTTCAGGGATTTTTCGGCCGCATACAACTTGCATCGTGGGCAATGGTGTGGTGGTTAATCCCCCAATTCTTCTTGAGGAAATAGACAATCTTCAAAAACATGGTGTCGCTACCAACCGTCTTTTCATAAGTGACCGTGCTCACCTTGTTATGCCCTATCATGTTCTTCTTGACGGTTTGGAGGAGGAAAGGTGTGGTGACAAGGCTCTGGGCACTACACGTAGGGGAATTGGGCCTGCCTTCAGTGACAAAATAGCACGCATGGGAATACGCACTGGAGACTTACTAGATAAGGATGCCTTTCGGAACCGTCTAAGCTCAATCATGGAACTTAAAAACGCTATTCTTGGCAAGGTGTACGGAAAGTCACCATTGTCAGTGGATGAAGTGTTTGAGCAATATTGCCATTACAGGGATAAATTGCATCCTTTTATTCGTGATACCGGTTCCATAATTCGGGAGGCGATTAGGAATAATGAGCTGGTTTTGTTGGAAGGTGCGCAAGGGACATTGCTTGACCCTGATTTCGGCACATATCCTTACGTTACCTCGTCTTCGCCATTGGCTGGGGGAGGGTCTCTAGGACTAGGAATAAGTCCCCGGGAAATCAACCACATTGTTGGTGTGTTTAAAGCCTATATTACCAGGGTTGGCAGTGGTCCTATGCCTACTGAGCTAAAAGACGAAGTGGGGGAATTAATACGAAGAAAAGCTCATGAATATGGTGCGACCACGGGGAGACCGAGGCGATGTGGTTGGTTCGATGCTGTAGCTGGCAAGTTTAGCGTCGAGGTAAATGGCTTTACTGAACTGGCTTTAACTCACCTTGATACCTTTGACGGTTTCCCCTCCATTAAAATATGCACCGCTTACAGGCTTGGTAGTGAAATACTGGATTCCTTTCCCAGTGACATCGCTGTATTGGAGAAATGCCAGCCTACCTATGAAGAGCTATCTGGTTGGAGGGGACCAATTGGCGGAATCGCTGACGTTGCACAACTTCCTTCAGAAGCTCGCCGTTATCTAAC
>MNYD01000140.1 GCA_001872925.1 Dehalococcoidia bacterium CG2_30_46_19
TTCCAATCCATCTCTTCAGATACGAAGTTCTTTTATTATAAACATTATGGAGCTATTAAAGTATAGCTTATTCCAGAGATGTTCAGCGATATATAGTCAGGCACAAAACTATTTATAATCTCACTTGCTTTCCTGGAATGTCAAATCCCCCTTACTCCCCCTTTTCTAAAGGGGGATTTAGAGGGATTTTTATACGAAGTTATGCGGGATACTCTAATTTACTATTTGGCTAGCCGTGCCTGACTTGCATCTGGCTTTGCAGCAGGACGGGACTTGATTCGGCGTCTGATTAAGAATGCCAGCAGGGCGATACCAAGGACGCCCAAAACAATCCACCACCACGGGAATTCACCGGCTATGTTACTGAGAATGGCGAATGTGCTGGTGTGCCTAGTCCAGGCGGTAACCGTGTTAGCCTCTACATCTACTTCAGTGGGCAGCATCACCCATTTCTCCCTTGCCTCATCATAGTAGGCAAGGGCCAAATCTTCTTCGTTAATGCCATCGCCCAGCTCCCCCCCGTCATAATGGATTGTCATCTCCATTATTGGGTCGATGGTAAGGGCAGGGTGAATGCTGAAGGGCATCAGGATTATCGAGTCACTAGATAGGGGAGGGGGAAGCTCCGATAGGGTAACGGGGTCTATCATAATCATAGCTGGGGGCTTGCCTTCACGATTCAGTATCCTCGTCCCCTCGGGAAGGCTAAAATGTAGCTCTCCATTTCCATCTTGAATGGTGACTTCCAGGGACTCCATCAGAAATCCATCTGTGGTGATGTTGCCCGAGGTAACTTTTTGTCCCATATACCCTATGTCCAACTCTGAGAAGGATACCACCTTGGCAAGGACGGCAAACATGCTTGTGTGATTTATCCTGGTACTCAGGGCATCCAATCCACCAATGCTAACCCACTCTACCTCTACCTCATGCCAGCTTGTTTCTGAGCCATAAACCATGGTCAGTGATAGAGTACCCTCAGGCACTTCAGAGGAGGAGAAGCTGAGGGTTAGCGTAGCTGGTTTATCAAACACCAGGTCGGAAGGGGTGAGGCTATATATATCGCCAACCCTTATGGTGTCGGGCAAAAAAGGGAGTGGCTGATTGGTTACCGTTCTTATCGTTAGCTCATCCACGGGTTTGCCAGCGGCGTCCAGCACCTTCGTCCCCTTATCTATTTTCAGGCTGGCTGTGCCTTCAGGGCTGGTTGCCAGCAGAGGAACTGCCAGACTTCCATCCCAACTCATAGGGACAGAGGTGACCTTACCCAGAAAATCGACCGTAAAGTAGCTGGGGCTTGGACCTCCTCCTCCACCGCCTCCACCGCCTCCGCCGCTTGTCAGCGTGGTTCCAGAGGCGATATTGGACAAATTAGCCCAGTTGCCAGCATCATCCACCGCTTTTAGGGCGAAGTAATATGTGGTGGCAGCAGCAAGCCCACCAACCACAAATGTCTCATTTGAGCCCGCTGGTCCTGGTGCCGGCTCACCGCTTGCTTGAATGGCAAATCCCCAGGTTTCGTTATCAATGTTAGAGGTGGCATATCTGATATCATACTCAGCGGCAGTTCCATTGTTGCCATCATCCCCTGGCGCAGTCCAGGTTAAGGTGAGGGAATAAGTGGTTGCAGTGCTTACTGCCAGGTCGGTAACATTGGCCGGTGGTATGTCATCCACAGATACGCTAGCCTCCATATTAGCTCCGTTAGCACTAACCATGGAGGGCATCAACAACAATAGCAGGGATAACAAGATAGCACACCAACCAGCTTTCATCGTTCTCCGCTCAGCCATCTATCTCCTCTTAATGACAAAGCGGGAAATCAAAACTGCTGCCAGGATAACGATTACTACGGCGATAATCACCGGGAGCCATCTGTTACAAATGCGCTGAATTTAGCCGAACTACGAGGACCGACGACAGTCTCATCGGTCACTTCGGAAACAACAGTGACGCTGAAATCGAAGTCACGAGCCTGGCTCATCGCTGCTGCCCCTGTCTGTCCCAGCCATGCGGCTGTCCCAGAAATGGTTATATCGCCTGTAGTGCCTATTTCCTCAGTTTCGGGCACATGAATAACGATGTAGGCAGCTTTAGCCAGAGCATAGCCTCGGTCACCTATGGGAAGGCAAACCATGCCCTGGGGAACATCCTCAATTGCCTCAGGGTGGAGTTCCGATGGCTCAACATATAAGTTCTCAGTGACATTTATAATCTGCCCACCAAAGCTGACCTGGGTTACCCCTAATGGTGGCTCAATCTCCACCTCCCAGGTATCAGGCGCCGGGTTTACCCCCAGCGTGATGTGGGTGATTCGGTTGCCATCCACATTATAGAAGTAAATTACGCCCCGGCATTCACCGCCGGGGACAACCGGTAAGTTAGCATTTCCCTGGGCAGTGGCAAAGCTGTATTTTGCTGCTTCCTGAGCTAAAGCTAGAGAGGGCAAAGCTACCATTATCGCCAGGATTAGGATTGTGATAGCGAGCTTTTTCATTAGCTTTGGGGCAACTTTAGACGCTGCGTAATAATTGTGTCCTTTTCATTCAGCACATCGCCCCTATTTGACAGGAGGGAGCCTGAACGCTCCCTCCTGATTCAGGCTATTAAGTATATTTTACTGCTTTATAGCTAAAGGTGCTGTTATAACCTCCCGCCGGCTGCCCAGCCGGTATAGTTAGCCAATGCCATAATGCTATAGAGGAACCAGGAGTCACATTCGTGGCAAAGTTGGTATAATCCGTGGTTAAGGGAGTCGCAGTAGCAGTATTATTCGAGGTATGCCATTTGGCATTACTTATGGGAATAGTGCCAGCGCCGGTGAAATCAGTGCCGTTGATGGTCAAGTTCACATCGACATTGGTTTCGAGCTCTACGGTAATGTTGACTGAAGGGGTAGTATCGTTTTGAGCCACATCAGGGTTATCAGTTGTACCTGGAGCTACACTACCAAACTGTATACCCGCGTCCCCGCTATCCGCCAGTGTGATAGACATATACTCGCTAACGGTCACAGTTGCGGTTACGGGTTGCTCCTCGGCGGCCATAGCTGGCAGTGCCATCAAGCACACCGCAAGCACCAGCCCCAGGGTAGCCACAATTGATATAAATTTCTTTTTTACCATTCGTTTCCCTCCGTATTTAATTCTCGATATTACCATAGTAATAACTCTGTAACAAATTTGTGTGCTGGCTGACCACATAGGTAACACTGGACTATGGATTTTAGCAAGCTCTCTTTCAATATACTCTACTGGAGCAAGATAGCCAAGGGATTGGTGTGGACGATTGAAATTATACTCTATAAGCCATTCGGTTAGCCGGGGATTGAGTTCTTCAGGATCTAAAGATAGATTGGAGTTATAAAGCCATTCATACTCTAGTGTCTGGTTGAACCTTTCTATCTCAGAGTTATCCTTTGGGGTTTTTACCCTTGAGAAGTACCTCTGGATACCTAA
>MNYD01000110.1 GCA_001872925.1 Dehalococcoidia bacterium CG2_30_46_19
CAGTAGATAATCAGCCACATTGGCATAGGGAACAAACAGTTTGCTTCCATTGATAATGTAGGCATCTCCATCAGGAGTTGCCTCAACTGCGATTGCCTTGGGTCCATATTCAAGCTCAGGTTCCATCAAAGCCAGACTAAAGATCGCCTTGCCACTGGCTATCATAGGTAAATACTGCTCCCTTTGCTCTTCTCTACCAGCATTGAGGATGGGTAAAGCACCAAGAACTACAGTAGAGAAGAAAGGTGCTGGCAAACAAGCACGTCCCATCTCCTCTAATAATACACAGAGGTCAAGGAAAGTCATGCCACTGCCGCCGTATTTCTCTGGGAATGCCAGCCCAATCCAGCCCAGATTTGCCATCTCTTCCCACAGTTCTGGTGAGTAACCCTTCTCATCCTGCTCCATCTGCTTAACAAAGCTTTTGTGGCATTTTTCTTCCAGAAAATCACGTGCTGCCTTTTTTAATATCTCTTGCTCTTCAGAAAGTGCTAAGTTCACTTTATCCCCCTATCAGTTTTTATTTAGCTAGTTGGTAGTCCCAGCCCTCTTGTAGCTACGATATTCTTCATGATTTCAGTAGTGCCTGCCTGAAGACTATAACCTTTAGAACCTAAGTATGAATGAGCTGCCATGCCTCCAAAGGGAGCATATTTAGAGCCAGCCCAGAGCAGCCCATAAGGACCCAGGATTTCCATGGCAGTATTCGCCAAGCGCTGTTCAAAGGCTGTAGCATAGGCTTTTGACATAGCAGCTTCTACAGTGGGTGCTTGCCCTTCGTCCATAACCAAAGCCACCTTATACATTAGGAGTCTCCCCACTTCAAATTCGACCTGAAGCTGCACTAGCTTATGTCGAATTACGGTATCCTGGGACAGGGCTTTCCCATTGCGTTTTGTCTCGTTAACAAATTTAAGGAGAGCCTCAAATAAGGCATAGTTGCCCATTAACCTCTCAAATCCACTCCTCTCATAGGCGAGCTGCTCCATAACATGATAAAAGCCCCTGTTTTTCTCTCCTATCATGTATTTCTTGGGAACTCGAACATTGTCAAAGAAAATATCATTCCAAGCTTCCGTGCCGGTAACATCTATCATAGGAATACGAGAAATTCCGGGGGTATCTATAGGAATAATAAACTCACTTATGCCTCTATGTTTGGGGACAGTTGTATCAGTCCTCGCCAGCAAGTAAATGTGATTCATAAACCAGGCACCACTGGTCCATGTTTTCTGCCCATTGATTATATAATCATTACCATCTTCGACAGCCATCGTTCTCAGAGAAGCTAAATCTGAGCCAGTCTCGGTTTCGCTCATCCCTAGCCCAACATACATCTCCCCTCTTATTATTTTAGGCAAGAATTCCCGTTTCTGTTCCTCACTACCATATTTGAGTATTGAACCGCCTATCTGGCGGTCAGCAAACCAGTGGCAGGCTGCTGGCGCTCCATAGCGTAACATCTCCTCAGTAAGTATAAAGCGGTCTACAAAGCTACGCTCCTGTCCACCATACTCTTTAGGCCAGGTAAGCCCCATCCAGCGTTTCTGCGCTACTCTTTTGGTGAATTCTGGATTGTAACCCTGTATCCAGGCATCGCAACTCGGCTCCCAAAGTCCCTGCTCTATCTCTCCTTCCAGAAAATCACGAACTTCCTCTCGGAATCTGTTTTGTTCCTCAGTAAAAGCGAAATCCATTGTATCCTCCTTCTATCTCCTTAGAGATTAATGTTAGAGTATTTCCTCCACTGTCTGGCTACGGATTTGTTTTCCAGAGCATCCAGGGCTCTGTTGATAAACTTTCTGGTATCATGGGGCATTATTACATCATCAACATAGCCTCTCTCTGCAGCGCAATAGGGATTCTCATAAAGTTCTGAGTATTCCTTTATTCTCTTTGCCCACACCTCCTCCGGATTTTCTGCCTCCTTTACTTCCCTGGCGAAGATAACACTGGCAGCAGTCTCAGCGCCAACAATGGTGATCTGAGCAGTGGGCCAGGCGAAGACGAAATCAGCACCAATAGACTTGTCCAGCATTCCATAGTGAGCACCAGCATAGGATTTTCTTATTATGACTGAAACTAAAGGCACAGTGGCATCGGCCCAGGCGTAGAGCAGCTTGGCGCCATGTCTTAGTATACCTGCCCAGTCCTGCTCAGAGCCTATCATATAGCCAGGACAATCCGTAAGCGAGACGAGAGGAATATTGAAGAGGTCACAAAATCTTATAAACCTGGCCAATTTGTCACAGGCGTTAATGTCCAGAACGCCTGACTTTACCATGGGCTGGTTGGATACTATCCCCACGGGACGCCCGCTTATCCGAGCAAAGCCACATATGGCATTCGTAGCGTAATATTTAAATATCTCAACGAAGTGCCCTTCATCCACAACCTTATTAATTATCTGATACATATCATAGGGTCTTGTGGGCTCGTCGGGGATTATGGTATCAAGCTCGGGAATCTCTCTTTCAGGATCATCCTTGGTCTTTATTCGAGGTGGCTTCTCTTTGTTATTAGATGGGAAGAAAGATAACAACTCCTTGCATTTATCTAAACAATCCTTATCATCTTCAGCTATAATGTGTGTCTGCCCCGATTTAATGGCATGATTCTTCCAGCCACTGAGCTCCTCCAGGCTAATTTCCTCTCCGAGTTGTGTTTTGACAAAAGCAGGTCCGGCGATGCCCATAAAGCCAGTTTTTCTTACTTGAATTACAAAATCCATCATTACCGGGTGGTAGGCTTGCCCTCCCAAACAAGGACCCATTAATAAAGATACTTGAGGGATTATTCCCGAAGCCAGTATCTGGGATCTAAATGTCCAGCCATATGATTCCAGAGTATCCATTCCTTCATGGAGTCGGGCACCAGCGGAATCATTCATGCTCACAAATGGCCAGCCTTTATCCTTAGCAAAGTCAAGGGCGTAGGAGAGTTTTTTACCATGATACTCGCCAAAAGTTCCCATCATGGCAGTGTAATCCTCAGCACCAGCAACTACATGCCTTCCATTTACCTTGCCAAATCCGGTGATAATTCCCTCAGCAGGCACCTCTCTTTTATCCATTCCAAAAGCGGTGGTTCTATGTTTAATCCATAATCCTATCTCGGTAAAAGTGCCAGGATCAAAGAAGTAATCTATTCTTTCCCGTGCTGACATTTGCTCCCTTCTATGGCGCTCCTCAATAGCCTCAGGCCCTCCCATTTGCAAGATATGCTCTCTTTTACGCTTATACTCCTCAATTCTTTGTGCCGTTGCGCCTCTAATTACTTCGCTCATGATTCAACCTCCTTTTAGTATTCGATAGCAGCTAACTTATTACCAATCTTAACAATTGTGTTCGGTGACGCTAATACCTTTTTGACCGAGTCCTTCACCGGTGATATTGTGTGATTCTCCAGCTTCATCGCACTATAGTACAGACCACTCCGCCCCCTGTATGGTATTCCGCACCGTAGCATTTACGGCCAGTATTTTCTCCGGTATAGGTGCTCAATTATCTCCTGCAATTTCGTAGCCTTCTTCAGGGGAATATATAGCATTAATAGCTAGGAAGAAGCAACTCGGCGCAAAGTTATGCAAGGTTGCCAAGAAGGGGGTTTGTTGGGTTATAATCTGGTGCTACGAAGTTGTTGACCTAACTTTTACCTTAGCTCGCTATGAGGAAGAATGGAAATAATTCCTGCCATTGATATCAGGAAAGGTAAATGCGTTCGGCTGTATCAGGGTGATTACCGTCGGCAAATTATCTATGATGAGAAGCCTATAGCGGTAGCATTGAAATGGCGTTCTCAAGGCACACGCTGGATTCATATAGCTGATTTGGATGGGGCGGCTGCAGGTAAGCCAGCGAACATAGCTTTGGTTGAAGAAATAATAAAGGCGAGCAGTTTATCGATAGAATTTGGTGGTGGTATCAGGCAGGAAGACATGGTTGAAGAGTTATTGCGAAAGGGGATAAAACGTATTATTTTAAGCACTTCAGCGGTGGAAAACCCAGGGCTGGTGAAGAAACTATGCGGTAAATATGGCGAGGCGATAGTCGTGAGCCTTGATGCTAAGGATGGCAAAGTCTACATTCATGGCTGGCAAAAGGATACCATGGTGGATGTTTTACAGTTGAGTAGAGATATGGTAAATATTGGAGTAAGGCGATTTATTTTTACCGATATAGGGAGGGATGGCACTTTAACTGAGCCCAACTTTGAGATGGTAGGAAGACTGGTTAACGGCGTAGATGTTCCTGTGATTGCTGCCGGGGGCATTTCCAAGCTGGAGCATTTGAAAAGGCTTAAGCAACTTGGAGTGGAAGGAGCGATTATCGGCAAGGCTCTTTATACCGGCGATATTGACTTAGGAGAGGCTATACTTGTTGGAGGGTAATAAACATGTTGAAGTTTGATTCTCAAGGTTTAATTCCTGCCGTCATTCAGGATGTCAGGAATGGCGAAGTTTTGATGCTGGGCTATATGAATAAGGAGTCGCTGGCTCGAACGGTAGAAAGTGGGGATGTGTGGTTCTACAGTCGCAATAGACAGGAATTATGGCACAAGGGGGAGACTTCGGGCAATTTTCTTAGGATGAAGTCCATTATCAAGGACTGCGACAGTGATACACTTCTCATCCAGGCGGAGCCCACCGGTCCAGTTTGTCATACTGGCAATCGCACTTGTTTTTTGCAAAATGATACGGACTTCAGACTTTTGGAGAACCAAGATTTAGCCTAGCTAGTTCTGTTAAAGGTGCTAAACAACTGCTCTATGTCAATCTTTTATTCTGTATCTCTTCTTGAACCGTCCTACCCTTCCCATGGTATCCACTATCCTTTGTTCTCCAGTGTAGAAAGGGTGGCATTTGCTGCATACCTCTACTCTAATCTCTGGCTTGGTTGAGCCCACGGTAAAGGTGTTGCCACAAAGGCAGGTTACTTTAGCGTTTTCATAGTATTTGGGGTGTATCTTGTCTTTCATTTGTAAATGCTTACCCTCTTTTTGTATCTATTAGCTGGCTCATATTTCACAAAACCGTCTATCAGAGCGAATAGCGTATAATCTTTACCTACACCGACGTTATTTCCTGGTAAAATACGGGTGCCTCGTTGTCGAACCAGGATATTTCCGGCACGAACTTGCTCCCCCCCGAATTTCTTCACACCAAGACGCTTTGATTGGCTGTCTCGGCCGCAATGTGTGCTACCACCGCCTTTCTTATGTGCCATGCTTATGCCCCCGTGGTTTAATAATTTTATTTATTAATAACGTGGTATAAGTTTGCCGGTGTCCTCTTTTCCTGTGGTAACGAACCTTGGACTTATACTTAAATACGGTGACTTTATCACCTTTAAACTCTCCCAATGAAGTAGCTCTTACCTTGGCGCCTTTGATAATAGGGTTGCCGGTAATCACATTTCCATCGTCATTGATGAACAATACACTGTCCATCTCAACGGTATCCCCCTCAGGTATATTCAAGCGCTCAACCTCTATCTTCTGGTTAAGGGCTACCTTATATTGTTTACTGCCGGTTTCAATAATAGCGTAAATTTTTATCCCTCCAGAGTTAACTATAAATTTACGACTCTTGCTTGCCTGTTGTCAAACAAGCTCCCTTCTCATGTAGCATATCATTTTGCATGTCTATCACCAAAAGTGCTGTTTCCAGTGGCTTTATTTTTACCTCTGTCATTGTTTACCCTCTTTTCAACCTCAAAAATTTAGCAAAGGTGAGATTATATCATATAAAGCATAAAGGGAGATAATTGTTTTAGGAGTTTGAGCGAGATTGAGGGAGAAGCTTTAGACCTTTGACCACATCGGTGAAGTCGGTAAACGGTATGCAGGCAATATTCTCCCTTGCACAGCATGATAATAGATCATCCCGGGCGAAAACGTGGTGAGCTAACCGCGCCGGGTGAATGTCGGAGACGCCATTCCCCAAATATATCAGGCGATAACCCTTTGCCAGAAACAATCTAGCGTAGAGTTCTTTAAGCCCTTTGTTTGCTTCGTTGCCATCTGGTCCGATATATTGAACTTCGATACCTTCGTGACAAAATTTGGTTTGTGCAGCGAATACTTCAATGTTTCTGATGCCAGCATCACTGAGTATTACATCGATGTAAAAATCCAGGCCATTGCTTACAATGACCAAGCATAAACCTCTTTTGTAGCAGTAATCAGTCAGTTCCTTGAATCCGCACCGTATCTTTGCCCTTGTTCTCACAAATTCAGTCAGAGTTTCCCTGCTAGCTCTCACCATAGTAAAGGCTTGCTTGTTAAAGTAGTCCACCGATATCTTATTTTTTCGGTAGTCTTCCAATAACTTCCTCCAATTCCCCCGGGCAAAGGTATCCAGTATCAAGAAACTGACGTCTTCTTCAGTAACGGTGCCATCGAAGTCACATTGAATTAGCGTTTTTTCAGTACTAATTGAGCACATAGCAAATTTGTCCTTCGTCAACCAATAAAGCATATTTTTAACATGAGTTCCAATAACTATCAAGCTTGACATAGGGCGATAATCGAAGCACAATTATTCATTTATGAAGATATTAGTTACCAATGATGATGGAATTGACTCACCTGGTCTCTGGGCGGTAGTTGAGGAACTTCGTCGGGTGGGGGAGGTGGTGGTTGTAGCCCCTCAAAGTGAGCAGAGTGGGGTAGGGACTTCGGTAAATTTGCGCCGTGCCGTGAAGGTATTTCCACAGGCAAGAGGGAAAGGAATTTATACTACCGATGGTACACCGGTCGATTGCGTCATTATAGCCTTCAGGGCTTTATTTCCCGGGGAAATAGACCTCGTCGTTTCAGGCATCAATAGAGGTCCTAACATAGGATATGATGTTTTTGTTTCGGGTACTGTGGCGGGCGCCTTGGCGGGATATTTCCACGGTGTGCCTGCTCTTGCCGTTTCGGTAGATTCTTACGGAGAAGTGGATTTCGAAGCTGCTGCTAAATTAACTGCTCTGTTTGCGGACAGAGTAAAGAAAGGCGATTTGCCCAGGGAAACTTTGATGAATGTTAACCTACCTAACTTGTCCCTGGGGGAGATAAGGGGAATAGAAATTACAAAATTAGGCAAGCAAAGCCACTGTGGTGAGATAAAAAAGGTATTAAGTGGTGAAAATGAAGGCTATATCATCGTGAAGGATAAAGTGATAGGCGAGATAGATGCGGGCAGTGATGCCTGGGCATTAGAGCAGAAAAGAATTTCCATTACCCCATTGCTTCCAAATCCTTGGGGTAACAAATCAGGCAATTCTTTGCAGGAGTTGGCTCGGGATATTTTCAGCGTATTGGTCAATGCGCCTATCACGAGATAGGTTAATTGACATCGACTTAGTTGTGCATTATTCTAATTATGCCCTTTTAACATGGTGTTTTATGCCGAGGTAGCTCAGGTGGTAGAGCAGCGGACTGAAAATCCGCGTGTCAGCAGTTCGACTCTGCTCCTCGGCACTGTTTAAGTTATATGCCGAAGTGGCGGAATGGTAGACGCGGCAGTCTCAAAAACTGTTGGGGGGCAACTCCTGTGTCGGTTCGAATCCGACCTTCGGCAGTGATATAATGCCGAGTTGTGTAGTGGTAGCACGGGGGACTTTGGATCCCTAAGCCCTGGTTCGAATCCAGGCTCGGCAGCTTAATTAAGTATTCCCCGGTAGCTCAATGGTAGAGTAGGCGGCTGTTAACCGTTTGGTTGTAGGTTCGAATCCTACCCGGGGAGCATATTTTTAAATAGTAACAAAACGGGATTGGAGGAGTGATATAATAAGCTGAATATTAGAGTAGGAAAGGAGGCCCGGGTTGATGAGTGCTGTTGAGCTACTGAATATCAGGGGAAGTTGTTGTCTGGAAACGGCTGGAGTTCGTCAGCATCTCGAAGATTTAATGCCTGGAAATACTCTCAAAATATTTTTTGACCCTCCGCTTCGGCAGAATATGGAAAATCTTGCAGCCGAAGAAAACTGCGAAATCCTGCACCTAGCTGATGAAGGAGAATCACTCACAACGACCATCCGGAAAAAGGCATCTACTACTAAAATGTTAAAGGTTAGTCCCGTAGCAGACTATCCCACAGAGGAAGGTTGTTTTCTTCGGGGAAACCATTACTCACCACTGGCTGTGGTCGTGTTGCTGAATGCGCCTTATGGGACTATGCCACCTGAGGTGAAAAGTATCCCCTCAGAGGTCGATAAGTTGGTAAGGTCAGCCATAGAAACCGGAGCTGCACTGTCAGGTACACTGCAGACGGAGAATATTGGAATAGAGAAGGTCGTCTGCAACATAGTGGGTAACCCCAATATCCGCTATATAGTTCTTTGTGGAGTTGATGTGGAGGGGCATCATACCGGGGATGCCGTTAGGGCGCTCGTGGAAAATGGGATTAATGAAAGGCGAACCATCGTTGGTTCAACGGCGGTGACTCCCTATCTTTTGAATGTTCCCAGGAAAGCAATTGAGCGCTTTAGAAAGCAGGTTAGGTTAATCAACCTTATAGGGGAAATGAATCCTGAGGTGATAAGCAAGGCTGTCTGGTCTTGCTATCAGGAGAAGCCCACCCCGTTTTTGAATTATATGCTATCTGACCCAGGCGCTTACCCTGAGAAGCCTATATCCTGCAGGCTAAGCTGGAGAGTCAAACAACCGGAGAGCATCGAGAAATGGGAACTTGAAGACCTAGTCAAAGGGATTGAGGGAGAAGAAAAAGCAGCATCAATTTCCCGAAAGAAGGAGGTAATGATAAAGGTAAGTGAACCTGAGGTTGCCGCCATAGCTAGCCATCTTTCAAGAATAGCTGAGGAGCTGTCCCAAATCGCTAAAATCCTCCTCGGGGAAGCAGAGGCAAAGGCTATAGCACTTGTTAAGGAAGCGCCGGTGATGGAAGAAGCGAAGCCAGTCTGTGTGGTAAAAGAGGAGGCACCTGCTGTAGTCGCCCCAGCGGTTGCCGAGCTTACAGAGGAGGAGCTATATTTTCACAACCAATTGAGGGCATACCCTGGCGTTCTGGCTGGACTTTCAGCTTGCGACAAGGATATCTGCCATAATGGCCTTTCCCTGCCAGTTGCCGTAAACTCCATTATCAAGAAGCTGAGTAAACTGAGGAAGGACATTGAGGCATCGTCTATCTCCGAGCAAAGAAGAGCGGAGTTCTTGGCCAGGATTGATGGCTTCTTAGAGGCTGCTGAGAGGTTGCCTACAGAACCGGGGCCATGTCAGAAGACCCTAGGTAACTGTACTATCGGTAAGGGATGCTTGGCCACTGGAGCAGCGGATTTGTTAAAGCAAGTCACCGAGCCAGCATCATTAACCAAATCGAGGAGGTGAACTTATGTCTGAGTATTTTACAAATCTACTAAGGGGATACCCCGTAGTTTTGGCTGCCCTTAAGGCTTACTCTAAGGACATCTGTAGAAACTGCATTGGTTTAGAGGGCGCCAAAACCAAGGTGGAAAAGGGGCTAAAGAAATTAGGGATGGACCTAAAAGGGTCATCACTCCCTAAGGAAGAGAAAGAGGCTCTGCTTGCCCGGATTGAGGCCTTATCCAAGGAGGCGGAAGGAATAGACTTATCTGAAGATTGCGAGTGCCAAAAGACGGCCGGTAATTGTAAGATTGGCACGGGCTGCTTTTCGCTAGGGGCATTGGACATACTAAAGCTCATCACCGAACCGGCGGCACCGTAAACCATGGTGGCTATCGACTGCAACTCAAAAGTAATCAGTAAAAGGGAGGTGCAATATGACAGTGGCGGCTTTTGAAAACCAGCTCTTAGGCTATAGGGCTGCATTAGGTGGTCTTGAAGCTCTAGCCAGGGACATCTGCGTAAACTGCATTACTCTGGAAGCGGCGAAAACAAAGGTAGAGAAGGGCTTAAAGAAGCTGGCCAGGGATATAGAAGCTGAATCTATTCCCTGCGCTGAGACCAAGGGAAACCTTAAAGCCCGGCTAGATATACTTTCCAAGGCTGCTGATGAACTAGCTATTGCCGAAGATACCAGTTGTCAGAAGACGGCTGGTGTTTGCAAGATGGGAGCAGCATGTTTTGCTACTGGTGCGGTGGATTTGTTAAAGCTTGTTCCTGCAGCCGAATGAGGCCTATAGGATAATTTGCGCAAATCTCAGAAATAAAAAAGATGGCAAAGTTAGTTTGTCAGGTATGTAAAGCGGAACGGGATGTACCTGTTGTCCATTGCGGTCCCGGTGTGCTAACTGTTTGCGGATATTACCTTAACTGTCCGGCCAAGGGACATACTGAGCGCATAGACCTGCCGAAGCATTGCGGCAAGCCTATGAAGTACGTTGAATTAGAAGTAAGTCTTGACCTCAGGCTGCCAACGCTGGTGCTGGACGCTCTTGAGCGTCGCGGTGGGTCGGGCAAAGCACATGGTTAGTGTACGTTTACAATGGCCATAGCCGCTGCCCATCACGGACTTTTTATGAAAGGAGGTAAGAAAAATGGCAAAAAGAACTTGCGAGCTCAGCAAAAAGAAGATCATGTTTCCTGAAGACTGTAAGGACTGTACCTACCTAAAGCCTCGTGGCAAGATACTGTGTTGCAGTTACAAGCCTGGCGAAGCGAAAAAGGCTTCGTAGCGTTCTCCCCTTTTAGACATTTTAATGGCGATAACCAAGCTCATAGTCAAAAAAGTTCGGATTTTCCCCGGCCCGGGGAGCTTTTTAAAATAGTAACAATTTCCGCTAGTTGTTTGTTATCCGACCTCAGGCTCTATCAATCCATAATTGCCATCCTTACGGTGATATAGTAGCTCGAGCTTATCGGTATCTGAATTGATAAATAAGAAGAAATCGTGTCCTAGAAGCTCCATCTGTGTTATTGCTTCATCGGTGGACATGGGCTTGACCAGAAAATGTTTGGTTTTTACTACCTTTCTGGGAGGTTGCTCTTCAACTTCAGTTGTTATTCCCTGGCGAGCTGCCGAGATTCCCCTGCCTTTATAATAAAGCTTGCCCTTGAATCGTTTGACTCGTTGTGCTAGTGCGGCGGTGACATTATCGATAGCAGTTTGAACATCGCTGGCTCTCACTTGAGCTCTAATTAGAGTCCCTTTGCTATCAATAGTGAGCTGAGTGATAAATCGCTCCGCCGGTAACTTTGTATCTTCTCTAGAAATCTCTAACTTCCCTTCGCTAATGATAGGTAGATAACGATTTAATCTGGCAGCTTTTTTGTTAGCGTATGCAAGCAGTGCTTCTGAAAGTTCTATATTATTGGTAATAATTTGTAGTCTCATATTTCCTCCTCATTCTAGAATTTCCATGGCTATGGTTAATCCCCATATCGAAACAGCCCCATTATTCTTAAGAGCTGTAGTACAAGCTTCCAGTGTTGCTCCAGAAGTGCACACATCATCAACAAGAATGATTTGCTTACCATTTATTTTATCACCATGACATATAAAAGCACCGGTCACATTTTCCCTTCGCTCTTTCACAGTTGTTGTTCTTACCTGAGGTTTCGCTTCTTTAACACGAATAAGGCAATCCGTGATGACCGGCAGGTTTATAAGTCTACTCAACTCTTTAGCTAAGAGGACTGATTGATTATAGCCTCGCTCTCTCAACCGCCGTGGATGAAGAGGCACTGGAACAAGGACTTCGCCTGGCAGGGGGTTGAGTAGCAAATAATCAGCTAATAATACAGCCAGAGATGAAGATATTGCCTTCAAGTTTCGGTATTTCAGCTGGTGGATAGCCTGACGCATTGTGCCCTCAAAGCGGAAGGGGGAGCGGATTCCATCAATTTTAGTTTGCCTTTGCCGGCAGGTTGCGCATACGACACCGTTAACCTGGGGCTTGCCGCACTTAGGGCAAAGTGGGGGCAATAATTTTGGCATGCTCTGTTGGCAATCAGAGCATAAAAAGCTCCCTGTTTTCCCACAAACGATGCACCGCTTTGGGAAAAAGGAATCTACTACTAAATCAACTAACTGGCTCACGGGCAGTCAATTTTGTAATGTGGTGTGTTCTCAGCGGCGGCTGTGGATTGCTCCGCTGAGAATGGGTTCGTTTATGTATATTTCGCCATTCCTGATTTTTAGATTATAGCCACAATCAGGATTGGTGCATACCCAAGCTTTGTAGTGAACTGCCGCTCCTTGGCCACCAAAATCAGATAAGGGTACCAGGTCTCCTTTGCCACACTTCTGACATTTAGGGAACATCATGTTTTCCATGGATTCCACCTCCCAAAACCAAAATTAATGAACAATTGATTGTATATCAAAGATTACAAATTGGCAAGTGAAATCCGGTTCTTTATGTTCATGTTACAAACTTATCCTCTTTGTTACTTATTCTTGGGATGTTAAGTGTTGTATATGAAACAAATTATCCCAAGGTTGCTTAATTAAGATAGATAACGGGCCTCACTTGTTCAAATAACCCCATTTGTTTATAATCTGGTTATGCCCATAAGTAAAGGGCTTCATAGCGCAAGTCCGAAATTACCTGAACTTCTTGCTGAGCTATCTGCACCGAGATTCCGCAGGAATGTTATCTGGACAGCTAGAATTCGTTATATAGTAATTATAAGCGTTTGGGTTTTTGCTTTGATTGGGTATATCCAGGGAGTATTTTCTTTCTCAATGCTTCCGTTCCACATCATAGCCGCGGTGGGAATATCCGCTAATACTTTTCTTTACTTTTATCTTCTGAGGCCAGCGGCATATAAGAAAGTAGAGGACTATAGCCGAATAATTTGGATAGCTTTGAGCACTTTAATTGTTGATATACTCGCGATTACAGCCATAGTTTACTTTAGTGGCTACCTGTATAGTCCGTTCATCATACTTTACGTGGTGGCCCTGCTGAGTATCAGCATATTTCTGAATCTGCCTTTGGCAGGCTGGAGTCTCCTCGGGGTTGCTTCTTTATTTATCGCCGGGATAACACTTCTACCTAAAGCAACCCAATTTCCAGGTCTTGTTATGCTTGAGCCCAATCCTGCTCTAGTTATTTTCTCTTTGGCCTTCTTTGCTGCCTGTATTGGTTTAATGGTATTTATGGGAAGCTTTGCATCCAATGAAGTTAAATTCAAAACAGAGGAGCTGGCGGAAACAAATACAGGGCTACAGCAGGTAATTAGGCGGCTTGAAGGACTGAATGATGAGAAGAAGCAGATTCTTGTCGGCATATCTCATGACCTCCGCAATCCACTTACCTCGGTTAGAGGATTTTCGGAAATGTTGCTCAAAAAGGCCAAGGTAGACTCAGAATCAAAGTACTTCCTTGAAATCATAAACAATGAATCTCAGCGTTTAGGGCGTTTATTTGATGATATTCTTGACATATCTCGACAGGAAGAAGGCACGCTGCGCTGGTATATGGAGGTACACGATGTCTTAAGTATTATGGAGCCGGCAATAGCCTCGGCGAGACCAGCAGTTGAGGCAAAGGGGTTATCCTTAAAAGTGAATATTCCCAGTAGCTTACCACCAGTATATGGGGATAAAGAGCGATTGAGCCGAGTCGTAACGAATTTGTTAAGTAACGCTGTAAGGTTTACCTCAGCTGGAATGATTAGCATCACCGCGGAAGAAAAAGACAAAAATATCTTGATTCAGGTATCTGATACCGGAATTGGTATTTCGAAAGAAGACCAAGCTAAGTTGTTCAAGCCTTTTGGGCGAGCTGCTGAACAATATGAGGGCATGGGTCTAGGATTATATATCTGTAAAACCATAGTTGACCACCATGGTGGGAAGATATGGGTCGAAAGCGTGCCAGGTGAAGGCAGTACCTTTTATTTCACTTTGCCTGTGCTGGGAGAATCTAAGGTTTTAACGCAACCAAAGGAAAAGCTGTAATACCCGACGTTTGAAATATATACTGTAGCACAAAAGTTTTCTTTATTTTTGACGTTTTGTAACTTTGCGCTTCTGATGCTTAGCGGACAGTATATTGTCAATCGTATCTAGCAGGTCTTGGGAAGCGAAAGGTTTCCTGACATATGCATCAGCCCTCAAGCTTAAGGCAAGTTTCTCATCCATTTCGTACTGGAGAGCGGTGACCATGACCACGGGGATAGTTTCGGTGGCTTTATTAGATTTGAGTTCATGACAGGTGCTAAAACCGTCCTTCTTAGGCATTAAGATATCCAGCAAAATCAGGTCAGGTGTTTCTTCTCGAGCTTTGATTAAGGCCTCATCCCCGTCGCCGGCTTCGAGGACATCGTAGTAATGGCCAATCATGTTCTTGACCAGCAATCTTATATTTGATTCATCATCTACTACAAGTATTTTTTTCTTTTTGGCTATTTTCTTTTCAGCCGTTTTCTTTTTAGCCATTTATAATTCCCTCCTTAGTTAACTGCACAGCGGAGTTCAAACCCTCCCACGCTGTTCTCCTCGATTTAATATTATAAATCAAATAGCAAAACCTTTCTACCTGTTTTAAACTTAATGTGGAGCATAACCTCTCACACTTTGAGGTATCCCATATCTATCTGCAATCTCAACGACTTTATCTCGTTTTTTGAAGCCACTTAGAATCTTAACTTGGTTTTGAGGAACGCCGAAGTGTTTTGCCAGTAATTTGATAACCGCCTGGTTGGCTCTGCCTTCCTTTGGTGGCTCTTTAACTGTGACTATAAGAGTATCGCCTTTCTGGCTAATTTCTTCGGTTTTTGAGTTAGGCTTTACCTTGACTTGAATTTTCAACCAATTTTCCCCACATTCCTTGTTCGTGAACTGCGGTTAATTTGACCTTCGCTATTTTATTGGTCAATGATTTCTCGCTCTGAGTGAATACTCTAACATAATTATCGGTCAGCCCGGAATATATGCTGCTTCTAGGGATTGTCTCCTTTTCCCATAAGACGTCTATGGTTTGTCCTAGAAATTGTTCCCGAAAGCTGTGCCGACAACTTTGTGATAGCTCCAGCATCCTTTGGGTGCGTTCCTTCTTGACTTTATCGCTCACCTGGTCAAGCATTCCAGCTGCCTCAGTGCCAGGTCGAGGTGAAAAGGGAAAAACATGGATGTTAGCGAAGCCGAGTTGGTGGCAAAAATTGTAGCTTTGCTCAAATTCTTCATTGCTTTCCCCGGGGAAGCTGACGATGACATCGGTAGTGATGGCTACTCTGGGTATTGTCTGCCTAATCAACTCTGTCACCTTCCTATAATCGTGCCGGGAATAATAGCGTCGCATTCTCTTAAGCATAGTATCACTACCGCTTTGAAGAGCTAGATGAAAATGAGGGCATAACCTCTTGTCTTGCCACAATGCTAGAAGGGCTGGGGAGAGTTCCTGAGGTTGCAATGAAGAAAGACGCAGTCGTTCAATTTCTGTGTTACTAAGGATGTGCTTTATCAAACTAACAAGATCGGTACTGTCATCTTTATAGCAGCCGATTTTTGTCCCGGTGAGAATAACCTCTCTATAACTCATGGCTACTTTTTCCTGAATCGTGCTGATTATTTCTGAGGCTGGCAGGCAAAACTGGTGGTTTCGCACTTTGGGAACGATGCAGTAAGCACAGTGGCTGTCGCATCCATCTTGAATCTTTACCAAGGAGCGGACTCTGAAAGTATTATTTTGAGCAGCAGCTATTTGGATTTGTAGAGGTTCTATTTCAGGTGAGATGCCTTCTATGATTTCGAGCAAGTTCTCTTTTCCCTCATTGCCCAGAACGAGGTCAGCAATGGGTGTCAATTCCTGGGGAGCCCTTTGGGCATAGCATCCGATAGCGATGGTTAAAGTTCTGGGATTTCTCCGTTTCACCAGCCTGAGCCAGTGGCGCGACTTGCGATCGGCAATATGAGTGACCGTGCAAGTATTAGCAATATAGATGTCTGCTACATCGTTTGGTGATACAGGCTGATAACCAGCCTCGTGGAATTGGTCAATCAGGGATTCAGTTTCCGCTTGATTTAGTTTGCATCCCAATGTATAGAAGGCTACCTTTAAGGTTCTTTTTTTGTGCACAAGGGGATTATATTGGCTATTTGACCGTGTGGTCAAATTGGGAGATTGTTTAGCAACCTATCCCCCTGACCCCCTTCCCTTAGCAAGGGAAGGGGGAGTGTAGGTAAGAGAGGGGTGAAACCCCTCTCTATAAATCTCTTCCCCCTCTCCTTTGAAGGAGAGGGGGACAAAGAGGGTGAGGTTAGTAAACACTCTCAAATTGGTAGTATTTACCCTGGTTTTACCATCGTGGTA
>MNYD01000073.1 GCA_001872925.1 Dehalococcoidia bacterium CG2_30_46_19
TAGAAGACCATCCATTCTACTCTCAGTCTCTCACGGGTGGTAAAGCGTAAAAGGTCTGCCACCCCTCTCCAGTGCTCATACCTATTCTCCAGAATAATGGGCTTTCTTTTAAAGAAGTAGAAGCTGGTTGACTTTCTCATCCTGGTAACTCCTTATGGTAAGTTAATATCATTACTAACCATACCATGAGTGTTACCCATGTATCTCAGCCTCCGCATACGATAACTATGCGAACTCCACCTTTGCCTGATCAGTAGCGAACAAACCGCTAACTTGTGCAACCTAGGCTACTCAGTCCCAACAAATTTAGTGTTTGTGCCACAAACCACACATTCGGGACAAATGTCATCACGGTAACACACTATTTCAAGCTGTAACCATTTTGGCAGCCTTAAGAGCAAGTCCTACAACTAAGGCCGGTGTTTGCTCAGCGGTTCGAGTACCGAAGCTCCACCATAGTGGTAATTTTATTACCACTAAGTAGTCTCTATAATTCTGGTAAAAATCATATCGAGAACCCAAGTGAAATAGCGTTTTCCCATTCCCTTGCCTATGTTTTTTGCCCATGTATCTAGACCGAGATGAACATCGACATCATTTGAACCCAATTTCGTTTTGGCATAACCTGCGGAGAGGCTTGTCCAATATTTTCCGGTATCTCTATCTTTCAGGTAATCGTCTACAGAGTGCTTGACTTTATTCCGCCATCCTTTGTAAGTCTCTACACTTGCTCCAGTTAACGCCTGGAATGTTGGGCCGGCAAAGACTACAATGTGCTTGATTCGTTCATCCTTTGTCAATTTGCCCAACTCTTCCATACCAGACCTTTCGATTTTTGCCCACAGGTGCGGTGCCGACTTAAAAAGCCTCTTCAAATCCGCCAGTTGCCTTGTTGGGATCGGGAACAAGCAGTGAAAATAGAGGAGGAAACGACTTTCGTATTTGCCCTCAAGCATCAATTTCCCTAGCAGTTTCAGAGTAGATTCGTCCCAACGTTCCAAGTTGATTCCCCCAACTGGCAAGCAGAGATAGTCGCTCTCGAACAATCGTTGCCAGAAACTTCGAGAGTGTGGTTCCGACAGAAATAATCCACGTGCAACTGAATCGGGATGTGGATTGCTAAAAAGCAGGAGAACCGGAATACGCTGGGGGTGTTCAGAACGGTTGGGATATATTTTCTCGGTGCGGTATACAAGCTCATTATTCTCAGGATTAAATTCACACAGCTTCCTTTTCTTTAGACTCGCGTATTTAGGATAGGTCTCTATTTTCTCCTTTATAGCGGCGAAGTTATCACCTAGCTTAAGGGTTCTCGACGTAATGATTCGTTTCATCCTGTTCCTCGTCCTCTCCGTAGCTCAAGACAATCGTATCGTTGTCAGGTAGAAGTTTAGCTGTGAGTTCAATTTCTTTACCGCAGTGAGGGCAACATATGTTTAAGAACTCACCTGTTGGAGTTGCCGTATGATGAATACGCATATAAGTTTCACCCATTTCGCTCCTCCTTCTGTTAATGTCCATATCAATTCTTCTCTGGCAGCATTTTACCATTTGCGTTAGGCTGTACTCAATATAGGATTAGCAACTGCTGCAACGCCGGAACAAGTTGCTTCTTCTGAAACAAAAGTTCGGGAACTGTCCAGAATGGGACTATTGGGTCAGTTCTGGCAGTAAACAAAACTGACTATTGTGCAATTTCGTCCCCGAATTTTGAATTGGCGAGCCCATAATCAATAGACTGCCTAAGGCTGTCACCCAGGGAAAGGGTGAACTCGTCATACCACACCGTGAGGCCAAGGGAGCGGAGACGTTCTGCAAGAGGCCTTGCGACAGCGTCTTTATCTTCACTTGCATGACTGATAAATATATCCCACACTTTTCGTTTCTATTTTGGCTGTTCTTGATATACATCTATTATAGTCGACTATTACACTCGATGTCATTTTCTGTACAACCTGACGAAACGTGTAGTTTAGAACTACTCAAGAATTGGGTATGTAATAGAGTTCAAGTCCAGTAAAGTGGGCGGTACGGGACGACAGACAGAACTTTTAGCCTATTATTCAACCTCAGTGTATAGTCCAACTAAAATTACGGGATTTGTTTGCCTAAATTACGTAGTTTAAGTATAATCAAGACTGACCCAAACTCGTAGTATCTTGGTGCTGCCAATTTCATGAGGTAGCCTGCAGAAAAGACGGCTCGATGGAGGATAAAGAATGAAGACAAAGAAGGGAAAGGACCGATGGGCTCCGCTGGTTGAATCCCACCCTGCGGACCGAGTCAGCACAACAGGGACAGCATCCGGCTCTCCATCAGGGGACAGCACTGCAATCTTCGCCCAAGACCTGTTCGATGGGATTGCCCACTCGTACGACACTTGGGCGCAAGCGTTGACTTTCTTTCAGTACCTTCGTTGGCGTAGGTTCTTAGTCTCGCAAATGGCTCTTTGTCCCAGAAACCTTGTGCTCGACGTATGTACCGGTACAGCCGGTGTCGCCCTGGAGATTGCCCGCCACCATAATAGCCAAATCGTGGGGCTCGATATTAGCCACTCAATGCTGGAAGCTGGCCTCCGCGCTGTCGAGAGGAGAAGCCTAGACGGCAGAGTCCAACTTATCCAGGGCCGCGCTGAGCATTTACCCTTTCCTGATGAGACCTTCGATACGGTTGTCTTCACCTACCTGTTGCGTTATGTCCAAGACCCTGATGCAACAGTACGGGAGCTGTCTCGGGTACTGAAACCAGGCGGGCAATTGCTCTCGCTTGAGTTCGGCGCTCCAGAAACCTCTTGGATACGAGCTCTATGGCTAATCTACAATAGGGTCGTCATGCCCATAGTTACCATCCCCATTTCACGAGGTTGGCATCGTGTTGGCTGTTTCTTGGGTCCGAATATCTCGGACTTTTGTCAGCAGTGTCCTGTTGATCGCATCGCCGCAATATGGCGTGAAAACGGAATCCCGCTGGTAGAAACGAGACGCCTGTTTCAAGGTGTAGCCATTGTGATGTGGGGAACGAAACGAAGATAGAGACCGATAGCGAGCCGTAGTAATTACCTTATGGTGGACCACTGGACTGAAGTTGGTAACTACCTGGACTCGGTGGGACTGGGTCGACTAAAGGAAGTATAGATGCTAGACAACCTAGCTGAGCAAAGCGGAGCCTGCCGCTTGGCGTCATCCCAAGGAAGCACTACTTTGACCAAACATTGCGATGAATTGTTCAACTCTATGGCTATGTTGATAGA
>MNYD01000012.1 GCA_001872925.1 Dehalococcoidia bacterium CG2_30_46_19
AGACGGTCTACCTCAGCTTAAACCCGGCTCAACTAAAGCGGAGCATCGATGCCAAATTAGACGTGCTCTACCGCACCTACGAGGAGAAAAGGAGAATCCAGCAGGTTGATCCTCATAAAAAGTCGTCACCTCGTACGTTTACTTTTTTTATGATTCAACAACCTAAAGTTGGGTTACCTAGTTAAATGATTTGACACGCCCCTTGTGGGCTCTTTGTCAAATTGTGTGGAAATAGCTACGAGATGGCACAAACCCCAGGAGCATTTTTCTCCAGTAAACCTCTACATTTTTCAAACCATAAGAGACTCTCTTTAGCATCTTGATCTTTGTATTACAGCCTTCAGTAAAACCATTGGTGGTGCCATTATCAAAGTGGTTTAAGATAGGCTCCCTCCAGCGCCTCAAGGTATTGCCCCACCTTATTAGCTCTCCATCATCCTCTGACTTTAAGTTAAGGATAATGAGATCCAGAAGCCTGGCCGCTTCCTCCCTACTATCTTGCCGGTAGAGCTCTCTTAGCTTCTCTTTAGCTCAGTAGAATCCCTTAAGACCGGGATACTTGATAAGAAGTTCAGCTATCTTGCCCCTTTGCCCTTCATTTAGCTTCTCCCCACCTATCAGGAATATCTTCTTCGGTATTCTTACCCTTTTCTTCCAGCGCACATCCTGCTCTATTCTCCTGGCTTCATCCATTCTCCTGTTGGAATCGGCAATCACATGGAAAGGGTCAACTATCACTTTAGCTTTGGGAAATATCTCTTCAGCTACTTTGCGCAGAGATTCTTTCATATCTATACATACCTCTTTAACCTTTTCTCCGGGAATCCTTTTCAGAAATATTTTGAGGGTGGCTATCCTATCGTCCCTCAGGATTCCCAGCATCCTTCTCTTTTTAACCTCAGTTACTGTGTGCACCAGTTCCTGATGTCTGAAGCTATGCTCATCGATGCCCAGGAATATTTCATCCTCTCCACCTATAAAACCTAAACATTCCTCATCTATCTCCTTCTCCAGAAGACGACGTAAGATACTATAGCTCCCTCTTTACCTGACTAAAGCTTCTGTCTTTAAGCTGCCATAATGCCTCTTGTTCCGCTTGTCTAGTGAGTTTGGAATGAGGCCGCACCAATTCATTACCCTCGTTGAAGGTGTGTCTGCAATCGCGGCATCGCCAGCGATGACGGTGAAGCTCAAGGTAAACTCTTTTGCCATTGCTCCAACTGTGCAGTATCTCCCCTGGCTTGCATATACCATGCCGGTATAAGTTTATCGAGCGACAGTAGGGGCAGATCATCTTCTTTATCTCGACTATCACCTTTATTACTATCCTGTTCTCGCCTTCTCTCACCTCCTCTACTTTGTAATCTTTAAGTCCCAAAAGAATTTTGGTACCATTTTCCTGGCTCTTAGCCATTGGTGGTAAGACCTCCTTCTAACTAAATTTCTTTGCTCCCGGGGACTTACCACCTTAATATTTTTCCTCAAATTTTTTCCACAAAATTCATAATAGAGCCAACACAATGAATTGAAACTAAATTGCAAATTGGGCTACAATATTAACGCTGTTCTTCACTCCACGAAATGCACGAATTTGGGATAACTGAAAGCATTATCAAGATTGCTTTAGATAAAGCCAATGAGGCACAAGCCAGCAAGATAAGTCAAATCAATCTAGTTGTTGGTGAGCTATCAGGTTTTGTACCTGACTGTATTCAATTTTATTTCAATTTCCTTAGTAAGGACACTACTGCTGAAAAAGCGACTCTTCACTTTGAATTGATTCCAGCTCAACTTCGCTGCCGAGATTGCTCCGCTATTTTTCAGCCGGAAAATAGTGAATGGAATTGCCCTGAGTGCCATGGCCAGAGCGTGGAAATAATAGGAGGCCGCGACTTATATATAGAAAGCATGGAGGTGGAATGAAAAAGATTGAGGTGCTGCAAAACATCTTGGAGGCTAATGAATCTATAGCTGTCCGGAATCAGCAGCTACTGGACAAGCATAAGGTTTTCGCTGTTAACATTATGTCAGCTCCGGGTGCTGGCAAGACAAGCCTCATTCTGCAAACCATAGCTAGGCTGAAAAATAGGCTAAACATAGCTGTCATTGAAGGCGATGTCGCCTCGACATTGGATGCTGAAAAGGTGAAAAACGAGGCAATGGAAGTAGTTCAAATAAACACAAGAAATATGCCAGAGAGTTGTACTTTGATTGCCGCCATGATTGAACAGGCTCTGAAAGACCTGCCGCTAGAGGACATGGACTTGCTTCTTATCGAGAATGTGGGCAACCTCATCTGCCCCGCTGAGTTCGCCTTAGGAGAGCATAAAAGAATAGTTATTTCCAGCCTGCCTGAAGGTGATGATAAGCCCACTAAATACCCCTTGATGTTCACTAACGCTGATGCTGTGATAATAAATAAGATCGATTTTCTTCCTTACGTTGATTTTGACATCCCTGTCTTTCGCCGTACTGTGAAAGGGCTGAATCCCAAAACCAGAATCTTTGAGCTTTCTTGTAAGACCAGCGTGGGCATAGAAGATTGGTGCAATTGGCTACTACAAGAAGTAGAGGCCTACTTGCTCCAGGTGAAATCTGCTTGATCGTGTGGATTCCACCCTTATAGCTTCCCCCTGTAGGGAAAGGCGGTTCTTCCTTTAGAGGAAATTTTGCTACAATGGCTAAAAATGAGACTTTACAACTAGCTCGCATCAGCGTCCGTGGCATAGTTCAGGGAGTTGGTTTTCGACCTTTTGTCTACGGGGCGGCCACTAGGCACAATTTGAAGGGATGGGTATGCAACACCTCTGAGGACGTCAAGATTGAAGTAGAGGGTGGAATGGAAGCTATCGGGCAGTTTAAGCTGGAGCTGCAAACGAAGGCTCCACCTCTAGCCCATATTGAAGATATAAAGATTAGCTACCATCCTCCTGTCGGCTATAAGAGTTTTGAAATCCGCCATAGTATTGCTGAGGAAGGAAAATATCAACTTATCTCTCCAGACATCGCTACTTGCCAAGCTTGCCTAAGCGAACTTCTAGATCCTGACGACCGCCGCTATCGTTACCCCTTCACCAACTGCACCAATTGTGGCCCGAGGTTTACCATAATTGAAGACATGCCCTATGACCGCCCCAAAACGACCATGCGATATTTCCAGATGTGCCCCCAATGCCAAGCAGAATATGACAATCCTTTGGATCGCCGCTTTCACGCCCAACCAAATGCCTGCCCCAAATGCGGACCTCATGTCGAGTTGCTTGATGCCCAGGGTAATACCATAAGCTCTCCAGACCCTGTAGCTAGTGCCAGCCAACTATTAAGAAAAGGAAAAAGCGTGGCCATCAAGGGCTTAGGAGGATTCTTCTTGGCCTGCAACGCCACCAATGATGCAGCGGTCGAAACCTTGCGGAAAAGGAAAAAGCGCTTTTCCAAGCCCTTTGCCATCATGATAACCAATATAGAAGAAGTCAAAAGACATTGTTATGTCTCCCCCGAGGAAGAGAAATTGCTCACCTCCCCTCAAAGCCCCATCGTGCTCTTGAAGTGGAAGGAGGACTCATCCATCTCTCGAATGGTAGCCCAAAATTTACACTACTTAGGAGTTATGCTGCCCTACACACCCTTACACCACGTTTTGCTTAGAGATTCAAGATTGCCCTTGGTGATGACCAGTGGCAATATCAGTGAAGAGCCCATTGCCAAGGACAATGACGAAGCATTGAGAAGGCTTTCAGGGATCGCCGATTACTTCTTAGTCCACAACAGGGATATTTATTCTCGCTATGATGACAGTGTAGCCATGGTAGAAAGAGGAACAACTCAGCTTATAAGACGAGCCCGCAGTTACGCTCCTTACCCAATTCACCTTAGATTCCAAACAAGACAGGTGCTCGGCTGTGGTGCCGAAGAGAAAAACACCTTTTGCCTAACCAGAGATAATTATGCTTTCTTATCACAGCACATTGGCGATATGGAAAATATGGAAACCCTGAAACATTTTGACAGCACTATCTCCCTGTACAAAAGGCTGTTTCGGATTGAGCCTGAGATAATTGCTTATGACCTCCATCCTGATTACCTTGCCACCAAATATGCTCAGGAGCTAGGTGAATCTGGCCTAAAACTCATTCCAGTACAGCATCACCATGCCCATATTGCTAGCTGTATGGCTGACAACGGGGTTAAGCCCCCGATCATTGGCGTCGCCTTTGATGGCACAGGTATGGGCGCTGATGGACATATCTGGGGAGGGGAATTTTTGTTGGCTGACTATCGCGCCTTTACCAGAAAGGGGCATTTGGAATACCTGCCCTTGCCGGGAGGAGATGCCGCTATAAAAAGGCCTTACCGCACTGCCATTGGCTACATCCTTAGTCTGTTGGGCGAAAGCGCTTTAGACCAAGGTCTAGCCTTCCTGCCGCAGGTCAGCGACGTTGAAGTAGAGATTATTAAGCGCCAAACAGAAAGGGGGATAAACTCACCACAGACTTCGAGCATGGGACGCCTCTTTGATGCTATATCAGCATTTATGGGAATAAGAGATGAGATAGACTATGAAGGGCAAGCCGCTGTGGAATTGGAAATGGCAGCTTATAAGGAAAATTACGCTCACAATAGGGAAAGTTACCCATACAATATAATTGAAGACGATGAAATGAGAATCGTAAAGCTAGGCAACCTGCTCTCAGCGATAATTGAGGATTTAAAACAAGGCATGCCTAAAGGAGAAATATCAATTAAATTTCACAATACTGTAGCTAAGATGATCGAGGAGGTGTGCTGCCTCATAGCTGATGAAACTGGCATCAAACAAGTGGCTTTAAGCGGCGGGGTATTCCAGAACCGATTATTGCTGAGGAAAACTGTTAATTTACTGGAGAAGGGTGGCTTTAAGGTATTCACGCACCGCCAAGTACCTACAAATGATGGCGGCATTTCTCTGGGGCAAGCAGTTGTTGCTAATTTCACCGAATAAAACCCAACTCCCTTCTCGAGCCAAATAAACATTGCCAGACAGCTTCATGAAAAAAGACAGCTTATGGCATAACAAAACCCTCATCTCAGTCTGCGTTGGAGAAGCGATTCTCATGTTGGGGCTAGGATTTCTTAGCCCTATATGCATCCCCACAAAACTATGAGCAGACCATGGCATTATTCCGCACTGTGAGCGATGCTGGCTTTGTAATAGGCCCCATCCTTGTATTACCCAGACATTTAAGCTAAAATTCTAAGGTCATTATGTGTCTAGCCATACCCGTAAGAATTGTCTCTATAGAAGGTGACGAGGCTGAAACAGAAATTGCTGGGGTGAGACGTCGAATTAGCATCGCACTTACTCCAGAGGCGAAGGTAGGAGATTATGTATTGCTTCACACTGGATATGCCATAGGCATTGTTGATGAAGCTGAAGCTGAGGAAACCTTAAAGCTACTAGAAGAAATAGCAAACATCGGTGAAGTTCATTGACGAGTATCAAAATAGCGAACTAGCTAAAGGGCTAGTCAAAAGAATTGCCAAGCAGTCCACCAAGACAATCAAACTAATGGAATTCTGTGGTGGACACACTCATGCCATAATGAGATACGGAATCCGCCAATTAGTTCCCAAAACGGTGGAAATGAGGTCAGGACCGGGTTGCCCCGTGTGCGTCACAGCAACTGCCGATTTAGATAAAGCTATTGCTCTGACTCACTTGCCTGAAGTTATCATCACCACCTTCGGAGACATGATGAGAGTCCCAGGCAGCTACTCCAGCTTGCAACAGGCGAAGGCTGAAGGGGCAGACGTACGAATAGTCTATTCTGTTATGGATGCCATAGAGATAGCTGAAGCCAATCCCGAGAAATCGGTCATCTTTATCGGGATTGGCTTTGAGACCACAGCGCCAACCATAGCTGCTTCTATACTTAAGGCAGAGCAAAAGAAAATAGAAAACTTCTATGTTCTCTCCCTTCATAAGCTGACTCCGCCGGTAATGAAAACATTGCTCGATTCAGGTGAGGTCAAATTAGACGGTATCATTTGCCCTGGACATGTTAGTGTTATAATTGGTTCTCATCCCTATGAATTCATTCCCAAGAATTATGGGGTTGCCTGTGTTATCTCAGGCTTTGAACCGTTAGACATTTTGTTATGCCTAGATAAGCTGGTGAGGCAAATTGAAAATGGTCAGCCAAGAGTGGAGATAGCCTATCCCCGTGGAGTAAAGCCAGAGGGAAATAGGAAAGCCCTGCAATTGATGGAAGAGGTCTTCGAGATTGGCGAAGCCAACTGGCGAGGGATCGGACAGGTGCCCCAAAGTGGCTTGAAGATAAGAAGCAAATATGAACACTTTGATGCTGACAAGGCCTTTTCGGTGACCTTAAAACCAGCGAGGGAGCCCAAAGGGTGTCGCTGTGGAGACGTAGTCCGGGGCGCTGCCACGCCGCTTGAGTGTAAGCTGTTTAGAAAGGTTTGCAGCCCGGAAAGACCGATAGGTCCATGCATGGTCTCCAGCGAAGGAGCTTGCGCCGCCTACTATCAATATCATGGCTAGAAAGGGGAGTTGGAAGCAAAGATGAATAATTCCTATTTGTCTCTACGGGACAATGCCAAAAAGAACGAAGTTATCCTTCTAGCTCATGGGAGTGGGGGAAAGCTCAGCCACGATTTGGTGAAAAAGAAACTCCTTCCTTTCCTAGCTAATCCCGCATTAAATAAGCTAGATGACTCGGCTGTCTTTGAAGCAAGTGGGCGTCTGGCTTTCACCACCGATAGCTATGTAGTCAACCCTATCTTCTTCCCTGGCGGAGATATAGGTAAGCTAGCTGTTTGCGGCACAGTCAATGATTTAGCCATGAGTGGAGCTAAGCCTATGTATTTAAGCCTTTCTATAATTGCCGAGGAAGGTTTGCCCATGGGTGAACTTGAGCAAATAATCCAGTCGATAAAGAGAGCAGCTGAGGAGGCTGAGGTGCAAATAATCACCGGGGATACCAAAGTAGTAAATCAAGGGCAGACTGATAAGCTATTTGTTAATACCGCGGGAATAGGGCTAATCCCTCCCGGAATTGATATCTCAGGAGCTAATGCCAAAGCCGGGGACAAGGTTATCCTGAGTGGCACTATTGGGGATCACGGCATAGCTATAATGAGTCAGCGCGAAGGATTGAAGTTTTCCGTGCCTGTAGAAAGCGATTGTGCCCCCTTGAACAAACTGGTAGCTCAAATGTTGGTGGCTTCACCAAGAATTCACTGCCTCCGGGATCCTACAAGGGGCGGGCTGGCTACGACACTCAACGAATTTGCCCGACAATCTCACGTGGGCATCGTGATAGAGGAGAATAAAATACCAGTAAAGGATGGAGTAAGAGCTGCTTGTGAACTTCTAGGCTTAGATCCTATTTACGTTGCCAACGAAGGGAAGTTGGTAGCCATAGTTGAACCCGATGATGCTGACAAAATTTTGGCTCCGATGAAGCAAAATGGCTATGGCAGAGACGCAGCCATCATTGGCGAGGTAATAAGCGAGCACCCCGGAAGGGTGATAATGAAAACAAAGCTAGGATCATCCCGAATTGTAGATATGCTCTCCGGTGAGCTATTACCACGAATATGTTAGGAGGTTTGACAGCTGAAATTCGACAATGCTAAACTTGCCTTACCTGTGAAACGAATCTGCATACTGTATCATCCTCACTCAGAAAAAGCCCGAGATTTAGCCGATAAGGTACCATCCCTGCCACCCTTGAGTGAAATAAGTAAATGCTTCAAATACCTCTCAAAAATTGATCGCCTTCTGGCAATATCTTTTGCCACAATAGGTCCTTCCCTGTAGTGAAGGGCTAGAGCAAGCATTACCATTGTCCCGTAGCGCCCTTTCGTAGAGATTTTCATGAGCGGCAATCCTTTATTATAAAATAATATTGACACGCAAACTGAGGATTGGCAGGCGAACACGAATTCACCACGAGCAAAGCGAATCTGGTAGCTACTGAGGCTGGCTGCCTTTTATTTCTTGAAGTACTAGCACAACAACTTTGGGAATAGCTTGTTTCACCTTTGGGGTTAAATCTTGGCTAAAGGTAGTGACATCCACTACCTCTACGGCGAGAATAGTAATCTTCTTGGGCAATGCCAAGCCCAGCTTGGCACCCAATTCTAAGGCAGCGCCTAAACCAAAATCGTGTGTTGTGGTGGGATACTTACCACTAGCCAAGCCTTGCAAGCTCAATCTGTGAATTTGTCCTGCCTTCCCTCCCAGGGTTTGAATGGCATCTACGATGATTGCTCGGTCGTAGTCCGGTAAGAAGTCTAGAAGCTCAAGACCCGCGGCGTTAATCTCAAGCACTGTTACTTTCGAGTCATGGATTTCTTTTTGCAGTACTTGGGCAATTCTATTTCCTACCCCGTCATCACAGCGCGTCGGGTTTCCCAGCCCTAAAACCAGCGTCTTCAAACGTTAGCCTCTGATAGATTGCTAAGTAATCGTTTAATTACGAATACCAACCGATTAACGGAGCTTTCAACTTCGCCCGACAGTGAAGCACCAAAAGAGAGCCTTTCTGGTTGAATGCCTAAAATAATTACCTTGCAGTCAAGCTCATGTTCAAGGTATCCAGCCAGCATGTACAGAGGAACGCTGTGGGTGGATGGTGGTTGTTTTTCTATTTTATAGGGCTCAATTAGCTTGATTGTGCCAGCTCCTTCTCCCATTTCCGCAGCATCTATGAATATTACATGAGAGGGAGACAATCTGCGCAGCAATCCCGTAAAGTTCTCTGGAGCGGTCCCCGCAGTCAAGGCTTCGACTCTGGGCGTATTTGACAAAGCTTGTTTTATTTTTTGTGCTGCCAAGAGCCCGAGCCTATCATCGCCGCCAAATTCATTGCCAAGGCCCAAAATGACTATTTGTTTCCAGCCACTTAACTCCTCCTCGAGCATCGCGGCTAAAGCCTTAACGCTACCTCTTTCCACTTCTATTGTTACCATTGCTTTGATATTAAGGACTCTTTATCATATTGGGCAAGCTCGAATTCTTCCGAGAGGGTAATTGCGCCAAAGGGGCAACTCTCGGCACACTGTCCAGATGAAAAATGGGACGACTGGCTTTTTTGTCTATCTTTTCCATGACTATAGCCTGAGCGGGGCAATCCATGGCACATACTCCCCTGCACTTGAGTGAGCATTTCTCCTCATCCCAGATAGGTTTACCCCGGAACCCCTTGGGGATATCTAGCCTCTCAAAAGGATAGAGCACTGTAGCCCTCTTCTTAAACAGGTGCCTCCAGATTTCAGGAAACATAGAACCAATTCTTGCCATACGAATCGCCCTTTCTTATTGGCATGCCACCTTATGCCGTATTCCCTGAGCTCTTTCCAACTCATTGCATCTCTTCTTCTCCCACTATCGACATCCAGGAGTATGACCCTATCCATACAAGCAAGGCAAGGGTCAATTGCGGCAAACACAATAGGGATATCAGCAATATAACCGCCCTTAAGGGAGTAAAGCACTGCAGGAATATTTCCCAGAGTAGGTGCCCTGACCTTTAACCTTTCTGGGTGGTCGGTACCATTGCTTCTAATATAGTGAATTAGCTCCCCTCGGGGGGGCTTCATTTTTGCTTACTACTTCGCCGGGAGGTACTTTGCGTGGTGCTTTTGGTTCTGATTTCCCCTTGGGGCAACTCTTCGATTATTTGACGGCACATCTTGCAACTTTCTATTGTTTCTAACACCCTGACAACAGTTCTTCCTAAGACGTCGCAGAGATCTGAGGTTATAACCTTGAAATCCAGATAAGGATAAGCAGCGAAGGGGTCATGTTTACGGACGTCATATTCTACCCCGGAGCCTCTGGCAGTAGGACCAACAGCACAAAGCTCTATCGCCTTTTCCTGGGGCAGCATACCTACTCCCTGAGCTCGGCGCAGGACAGTAATCTCGGTGCTAACTACCTCAAGATAGTATTGAGCCCTTTTCTCAAGCTGCTTAATACCTCGCAAAATTTTGGGTCTCATCGCATCGCTTATATCGCGCCTCACTCCACCAATAGTATTTACGGCAGCACTAACCCTGTTACCGGAGATAAGCTCAATTAAGTCCATAACTATCTCTCAGTCTCTCCAGGTGTACATAAATAGAGTATCAAATCCGATCTCGTGGCCTGCCACCCCTAGCCAAAGAAGATGACTGTGTATTCTGTTCAACTCGCAGAGCAGAGTGCGAATAAAAAGTCCCCTTTTGGGAACTTCTAAACCGAGCAGCTCCTCTACACCCTGGCAGTAGATGGTCGTATGGGCAACGTTGCAGATGCCGCAAATTCTTTCGGTAAGATAAATATTCTGAATATAACTTCATTGCTCAGCAGCTTTTTCAATTCCTCGGTGATTATATCCCAGGCGCATATCTATACCTACTATTTTTTCCCCATCCACTTTTACTGTCAGGTTGGTAGATTCCTTGAGTGCCGGGTGTTGTGGACCAATAGGAATAGAAATAGTCATTTTTAGCCTCCCTTAAATCCGACTTGGTAATCTCTTCTCAGAGGATAGACTCCTTCTGGCCAATCCTCGGGCAAAACTAGCCTCCTCGGGTCGGGGTGGTCTTTTACCTTTAAGCCTAGTAAATCTTGTATCTCCCGCTCGTAGAGAATAGCACCAAGTATGATTGGGGTGATGGTATCAATGACAGGCTCTGTTTTAGGGACGAGAGTCCTCAAGCGGATAGTTACCCCCCGGCAAAAGAAATGATACAAGACCTCTATATCGTCTCCTATGTCAATGGCGCTTATGGTTGTGATGTGGGTCAGGCCAAAGTTTTGTCTAAGATAATTTACAAGCTCTTTAACCTGAGGCGAGGGGACACTTACAAATATTCTATGTTCTCCAGGGATTTTAACTTCGAGGATCTTCTCTTTAAATTCCTCTCTCAGTTTCTCTTCAATCTCGCTTTCCAGTGACATGTACCTCTCCTTTTTCTATTTCCCTTCTCCTTTTTTCCTCCAGTTCATCAAGAAGTTTAAGATAGCGGGGATCCAGAGCGCCAAGCAGCTTTACTACTCCATAAATAATAGCATCGGGTCGCGGAGGGCAGCCAGGAATATACATGGTGACCTGGATCGCCTTATCTATGCTGCCGAGAACGTTATAGCAGCCCCAGAATACCCCACCGGAGCAAGCGCAGGAACCAATGGCTATGACGAATTTAGGATCTGGCGTTTGCTCATATATTCTGATGGCTCTGTTCTTAATCTGCTTAGTTATGGGTCCGGTGCAAAGAAGTACATCAGCATGCCTCGGACTTCCCATAAGCAGGATGCCAAACCTTTCGACATCAAACCTCGGCATAAGAGCAGCGAGGACCTCAATATCACAGCCATTGCAACCGCCAGTGTTTAGGTGACATCCCAGGGTGATTTAACCCTGGACCATGCCGTTAACTTCTTAAGCATGTCTATCTCCCTCAAGCAATTCTTTACTAATTATTTGATGGCTCCATTTAACCCTTTATTTTGTGCTAATTTGAAATGTCATTTATTGTTTTCGCCTCCTGACTTCTCTCCGAAAGCCTTTAAGAATGCCTTAGGAATTTCGGGAGCTTGAGTATCCCCGTGGTCTCTTTGATAATTAATTTTCCCCTCTTTACTTCGCTCATTTTAGCTCCTGCTCAGCCTTTTGATCTCATTCCCCTCATGATCACGGATAATTACCTCTAGAGGTATCTCTCCAGGCAGCGTATGCGTACCGCAAGCTATACAAGGATCATAAGCTCTGAACGCCATCTCAACCATATTGAGAAGACCATCAGAGACCTCGCCTTTGTGTATGAGTAACTTAGCTGCTTTCTCAACTGACATAACGATTGGAGCCATATTGTTTTGCGTGGCGACAATTAAGTTGACCTTAGTAAGAATCCCTTTCTCATCGGTTTGGTAGTGATGGAAAAGGGTTCCTCTAGGCGCCTCTACTACGCCGATGCCCTCTTTAGGGGTTGCTGTCGGCAGATTCACGATATCAGGAGAGGTAAGTTCGGGGTCATGGGCAAGCTCCAATACCCGCTCTGAAGCATAAAGTGCCTCAATGAGCCGAGCCCAGTGAAAAGCCAGGGTATTGTGAACCGGTTTTCCTCCTAGTGTTTCAAACATTTTTTCATAAGCTTCTTGGGCCAGCGGAGTTGCCATTCCATCAGCGGCATTCAGCCGAGCCAGTGGTCCTACTCGGTAAATACCACTATCTTCTCCATCAGTAAACCCCTTCCAGCCTACATTCTTAAGATAGCAAAACTTCATATAACTCCAAGGCTCAACATGCTCCCTTATGTGGTCAAGGTATTCTTGTGCTTTAAACTTAGCAAATTCTTTACCATTGGGGTCGACCACTCTAATCATGCCATCATAGAAGTTCACCTTATTATTTTCATCCACCAGCCCCATATAATAGGTCCTATGCTTGTAAACGTTTCCGGTGGCAAGGTCAATATACTCTTTGTTCTTCAGCACTATATCATAAAAAAGCTTGAGAGCAAATTGGCAGAAATCCACAGCGTATTCCCCTGCCTCTATAATGGTTTTCCTTTCCTCCTCAGTAATCGCTTTTGACACCCCTCCAGGTAAACCACAAGTGGGCATGACCGGCTTGCCGCCGATAATTCTCAGAACGTTTCTCAGCCTTTTCCTCACTTCTATTACTTTTCCGCCGATTTCTAGCCCAACCTTGCCAATAACTCCCAAGATATTTCTTTCTCCGGCGGGGGCTGTTGGGCCAACAACAAAGTCAGGGCCACCAAGAAAGAAGAAATGCAGTATATGGTCTTCTGCCTGGAAAGCATTGTACATCAGCCTTCTTATTTTCTTTGCTGTTGAAGTTGGCTCAACTTTCCAAAGGTCATCAAGTGTTTTAGTTGACGCCATATGGTGAGCTGTAGGACACACCCCACAAATCATAGTGGTTATTCTCGGCATTTCCTCTGCTAGTCTTCCCTCGCAGAACTTCTCAAATCCGCGTAGCTCAGGTATTTGAAGGTAAGCTTTGTCAACATCCCCGGCATCATTGAGAAATATTTCTATTTTCCCATGCCCCTCAAGTCTGGTTATCGGGTCTATAGTTATCTTCTTCATTCTATCCTCCTGTTTATTCCATCCTTTTTCTTCTGAGCAAAGAAGATGGCAGACTAAATCTGTAGAACGTCCCGACGGGGTCTGCGATTTGGTCAATTAACTTCTTGACATCTTCCTCGGTCATCTTCTTTTCGCCTTCAAGTCCCAGTAACGAGGCGATCACTGAAAGCGCTCTTGCCCCTTGGTCAATGACCCCATCTACGGGACCGAAACAGCCTCGGCATGGCATATTTGCTCTAATGCATGTTTCCCCACATCCCGAGCGAGTGGCGGGTCCCAGGCAAATCAGTCCTTGTAACAAGAAGCATCTCTCAGGGTCGATCTTAATCTGCCACGGTCTTTTTATCTCGGCTATTGACAGCTTCTCCGGTTTGGTTTCATTCCGTGGGCATGTATCACATTGCGCTTTATTAGGGGCAAGCACCGCCCCTTTCTCCGGTAGTTGCCCCTTGAGAATGGCATTTACGGCATTCATTACTAAATTCGGTGGGGGTGGGCATCCCGGGAGGTAGTAATCCACTGGGATAGTTTGGTCTAATGTCTTTACCGTATCATAGAATTCCGGTAGGGTAAGTTCACCAATTCCGATGTCCGTCTTCTCCTGAGGAACCGTTCCCTGCGGATTTTCAGTGGACGGAGTCTCTTTATAAGCCCGGTGAAAAATTGTATCCCTTGTCCAAAGATTTCCCAGTCCGGGTATCCCTCCTAGATGAGCGCAAGCGCCAAAAGCAACTACAAGGCCAGATTTTTGCCTCAGGAGCTTTACTATATCCTCCTGTTCCTCTGTCCTTATTGCCCCGTTTATAAAGCTCACTGCTATTTCTTTGTCGCCTAAAGCTTCAACGTCCTTCCTTTTAAAATCCAGGGCGACGGGCCATAAGACTATATCCACGGCATCTGCCACCTTCAATATATCTTCATTAAGGTCAACTACTGTCTCTTCACATCCACCGCAAGAGGCATTCCAATAAAAAGCAACTTTTGGTTTAGTCATCTCCACTCTCCTTCGTTAGCTTTTGCTGTTGTTTGTTGAACGGACCTGGCCCAACTTTTTTTATAGTTTGAGTAAGATCGGTAACTACCTCGGCAAATCTTGTTCCTTCAGAAGCGGAAACCCACTCCAGCCGGACTCTATCTCGCTCTATCCCAAGTTGTTCCAATTTCATACCAGCCCTTCAAGGCTCTATTTTAGATTGTGTGGAAAAATTGTCAAAAAAAATTTTATGGTGGTAAGAACTCCAGAGCAGAAAATTAATTGGGAGGAGGTTCTATCACCATGGCCAAGGGCAAAGATAATGGTATCACAATCCTGCTGGGACTTAAAGATTACAAGGTGGGGGAAGTCTGGGAAGGGGAGGATAGGGTGATAGTAAAGACACAGGTTAAGGGAAGAGAGAAATGCCCTCATTGCGGCTCGGCAAGGTCTATGGGCATAGCATGTGTAAGCCGAGGGAAGTACTCCATACCTGGAGCAATGGCAAAAAGATTTACCTTGAGCTCCATCGCCGGCGGTGGAAGTACCGTGATTGTAAGCACACCTTTGTTGAAGGCAGGGAACTGGTGCGGTCGCATTCCAAGCTCACCAGAGCGGCCGAAGCTGAGGCCTTGTGGCAGCTCAAGGGCAGAAACTTCAGTCAGGTGACGAGGCAGCTAGGAATAGGCTATGGCGCGTTACGCCGCCTTTTGGAGAGGGAAATAGACGAGGAGGCACCGGGCTTCATACAGGATGGGGACGAAATATACCTGGGCATCGATGAGCATAGCTTCAGGCATCAGGAGCTGGTGCATACCGTAACCGAGGTAAAACAGAGAAAAGTGCCGGGAATCCTTAGAGATGACCGCATAACCACTCTGAAGAAGTTTCTGAGCAAGATTCCGAGAGATAAAGTCAAAGAGGTATGCATCGACATGAAAGACGGGCTAAGGAAGGCGGTGGAGATGGTCTTTCCCTTAGCTAGGGTAGTGGTCGACCCATTCCATGTAATCGCCGACTCCAATAGGCGGATGGATGAAGCTAGAAGAATAGAGCAAGACATGCATCGAAAGAGGCAGGTCCAGATACCAAAGAAGATATTCTTGGTGGGCAGGGAAAAGCTCACTGAGGGGAAAAGACAGAAGGTGGATGCACTTCTGGAGAAGTACCCTGGGCTGAAGGGTTTTTATTGGACCAAGGAGAAGATAAGGGAGCTCTACCGGCAGCCAGGTCGAGGAGAGGCAACCAGGCTTCTTGAGAATATCATCTTTAACCTGAAATCAGCGGATGACGCCGAGCTAATCAGATGGGGAAACACATTAAAGTGCTGGCGGGAGCCAATCCTGAACTACTTCGATAATCATACCACGAATGGCTTCACTGCAGGCTGTAATACCAAGATTAAGATGTTGAAACGAATTTCCTATGGTCTGAAAAACGTGGAGGTCTATTGGAGGAAGATGCTACTGGGGTTTGCACCATCTCGAAGCTGTTCCTACACAACTTGACAAAGAGCCTCCCTTGTGCTGGCTGACCACATAGGTAACACTGGGCTGCGAATTTTAGCAAGTTCTTTTTCAATATACTCTACAGGGGCGAGATAGCCAGGGGAT
>MNYD01000062.1 GCA_001872925.1 Dehalococcoidia bacterium CG2_30_46_19
CTTTCTTGCCCATCAAAGCCAAGGTCGAAGATACTGGCGTTGAAAAGGCGGCTTAATTTTCTTTGTATGTCTGGGGGTCTTGCTGCTTTTTCCAGTTCATCTGCTTGTTTTATCCATTCCCCTAAAGGGTAAATGACGATGCATTTATCTGCCCCCTTGGCCAGCTTGCCACCTCTTGAATCCTTTAATTGCTCCCTGAACTTTCTGGGCAGGGGCATCCTTCCCTTTTCGTCAACCTTATACCGATATGTACTGTAGAAGAGACTTTCTTTCATGTTAATTTAGCAGGTAATACCAAACAGTACCGGCATCGCTTATTTGCTTTTCGAGAATTCCATCATTTACTAGGGCTTGGATCTCTTTATCTAGCTCAAGTTTATCTCCTTCATGGTCATTTAAAAGACATTCGGGGGTAAACTTCATTTTGGGATGCTTGGTGCAGAAAAGTCGGACTCTCTGTTCTATAAAAGTATAATTAGGTGGTTCCACAGGGTTGGATAGCTTTACTTCAACCGCATTCATAATAGCCTCCTCCTAGCCTATTCCACACAATCTCCCACAATTTCCCACAATCATTATACATTTCCCCCCTATTACTTTGTCAATACCTTTTTCATCTTTTTCGCTAATTTTTTGATTTTTGCAGGCAAGTTGTTGAAGTTGTTCTGGGAAAACACGACTCTTGAAAATAAAGAAATGGTTCTGTTGACTGGATGTGTGATAAGATAAAACAGCGGAAATGAGAATTGATATATTATGCCTTTTCCCGGAGATGTTTGTATCGCCGTTTGATTGTAGTATTATTAAGCGGGCTAGAGAGCGTGGATTGGTGGAAGTTGTAGTTCATAATATTCGGGACTACACACATGACAAACATCGCACCGTGGATGATTATGCCTATGGGGGTGGTCCAGGAATGGTGCTCAAACCCGAACCAATTTTTGAAGCAGTGGAATCAATAAAAAAACAGGTTGATTACGGTGGTTTGCCAATTATTTTACTTACGCCTCAAGGTAGGCTTTTCACACAACAGGTTGCTAGGGAGTTAGCCTTACATCAGAATATAATGCTAGTTTGTGGTCATTATGAAGGTGTGGATGAAAGGGTGCGGGAACATCTGATTACCGATGAAATTAGCATTGGTGATTACGTACTCAGTGGCGGGGAATTAGCTGCTATGGTTGTTGTTGATGCTGTAGTTAGATTAATACCAGGAGTACTGGGATCACCGCTATCGTTTCACAGTGACTCTCATAGCAACGGACTTCTGGAATATCCTCAATATACGAGGCCCGAAGTATATCGAAGTTGGTCGGTGCCTGCGGTTTTGCTTTCTGGAAACCATGGAGAGATTGCTCGATGGCGACGGCAGCAGGCTATCTTGCGAACTCTAAAGCGCCGTCCTGATCTTGCTAAACAAGCAAATTTATCTACTGAGGAGTAAAAATGGATGTCAAATCGCTAGTTAAACCGGAAATAAACTCAAATATTCCTGAAATCTCTCCAGGTGATACGGTGAAAGTTAGATTAAGGGTGATAGACGCTGGTAAGGAGCGAGTTCAACAATTTCAGGGAGTAATAATCAAGCTGAGGAAAGGTGTTGATGGCGGCAATTTTACGGTGAGGCGAGTAAGTTATGGGGTTGGAGTAGAATGTACTTTTCCCTTGCAATCTCCGCTTATACAAAGTGTGGAGGTGCTCAAGCATGGTAAGGTGCGCCGCGCCAAGCTTTATTACATACGGAAACTTAGTGCTAAACAGGCTCGATTGGAAGAGAGGCAAGAGAAAATTCAAGCACCTTAAATGAGCTATGCCCATGTAGCAGTTAACTGTCCAAGCTACTCTCCTTTTTGTTATGCCATTCCGGCTCATTTAAAAGTGGATGTGGGTCAGGCAATATGGGTTCCTTTTGGTCCTCGAATTGTTCAAGGCGTTGTTGTGAGGTTGAGTGAGGCTCCTTCTGTTGATGTGGTTAAGGAGATAGTTGATGTTATTACTGGTTACCCTTTACTTTCTCCCACTCAAATCCAGCTTGCCCAATGGATAAGCAAGCATTATCTTTCCCCTTTATTTGATGCCATAGCTCTAATGCTGCCACCAGGCTTTGAATGCAAACTCGCCACTTACCTCTGTCTATCAGGTGATCAAGGTAGTTTACCATCGCTTACTCCAGACCAAGCTTATGTCTTTCACTTTGTGGAAGAGAAGGGAAGGGTAAGCCTCAAGGAATTGGAGCGAGAATTTGGCGTAAGTAAAGCCAGGCGAGTCACTGACGGGCTTGTTAATCTTGGTCTGGTAGTCAGGTTTTCAGAATTGCAAAAGGCGAGGGTAAAACCAAAGGTAATTCCTTATATTAAGCTCATTGCCAGTAAGGACAATATTGCGGCTGAAATAGCTCGGCTAAAAAAAACCAGAGCCTATAATCAGGTTGCATTGTTACAATTTCTGGCCGAGCATCCCGAGCCACTTCCCATCAGCGAAGTAAGGAAGCGAGTCAGTTGCTCGCTTAAAGCGGTCAGGGTTCTGGAATCCCGGCACTTGTTTTCTGTGGAATTGGTTAGTGTTAGGCGTGACCCATTGTCGCGTTTCGATATCAAGCCAATGTCACCGCCACTTCTTACCTCATCCCAGGAAGCTGCCTGGAGCGTAATAGAACATAACCGGAGCGAATCACCTGTTTTTCTCCTTTTCGGAGTTACCGGGAGTGGAAAGACAGAGATTTACCTGCGGGCTCTGGCTAAAGTCGTCGCTGAAGGCAAGCGTGGTATTTGCCTTATTCCTGAAATTGCCCTTACCGCACAGACGGTAGAACGCTTTGCTAGCCGTTTCCCAGGTCGGGTAGCGGTGTTGCATAGTGCCCTTTCTTTAGGCGAGCAATTTGATGAATGGCAGCGAATAAGGGCGGGAGAATGCGATGTGGTTATTGGTCCTCGAAGCGCTCTATTTGCTCCTCAACCTAACCTTGGCCTTATCATTATTGATGAGGAGCACGAATGGACATACAAGCAGGAAGATAAATCTCCTCGCTATCATGCTCGAGATGTAGCTATTAAATTGGCAGAATTGAGCGGTGCTACCGTTATCTTAGGCAGTGCCACCCCCGATGTTGATAGCTTTCACAGAGCACAGTTGGGACAATATCAACTAGTGGAACTGAAGGAAAGAATTACTCCTCATGGTTATTCACCACTTCCTGAAGTAAACATAGTGGACTTAAAGGAAGAACTTAAAGCAGGAAATACCAGCATGTTTAGCCGTTCTTTGCTAAGTGTGATGAAAGAAGCTTTGGTTCAAGGAGAACAAATAATCCTTTTCCTTAACCGGCGTGGCACAGCTACTTTTGTCCGGTGCCGTCGTTGTGGGTTTGTTTTTCGCTGTCCACGTTGTTCAATAGCGCTTACCTATCATTCGACGGAGAGAAAGTTAGTCTGCCATCGTTGCCACTATGCTTTGCCAGTTCCCCGAAATTGTCCAAATTGTTTAGAGTCTTGCCTCAGGTTTCTTGGCATCGGCACGCAGAGGGTGGAAGATGAAGTGAAGCGATTCTTCCCGCAGGCAACAGTGCTTCGTTGGGATAGGGATGTAATAACGAAGAAATATGCGCATGAGGAACTATTAAGGACTTTTCGTGAGCGTAAGGCTGATATACTCATTGGCACACAGATGGTAGCCAAAGGGCTAGATTTGCCCTGGGTAACTCTGGCGGGAATAATCAACGCTGATACTGGACTTAACTTTCCTGATTTTCGTGCTGGTGAACGTACCTTCCAGCTTCTTTGTCAGGTAGCTGGTAGGGCTGGACGTGGAGTTAAGGCGGGAAGGGTTATCGTTCAAACATATTCTCCAGAGAACTATGCTGTTCAAGCTGCAGCCAAACACGATTATGTGGGTTTCTATAATCAAGAAATAAATTACCGGCAGCAATATAGCTATCCTCCTTTCAGTCGGTTCATTCGCCTTGTTTATACTTATACCAATGATAAGTTGTGTCAGAAAGAGGCGGAGAGGGTGAGTAGTTTACTCTTGGGGGAAAAACGGGAGAAAATGCCTGATTGGAACTTAATTGGTCCCATCCCTGCTTTTGCTTTCAGAGTTAGGGGGAGATATCGCTGGCAGATTATCATTCGTGGTTCTAATCCTGCTCAAGCTTTATTGAATATAGCCTTACCCCAAGGCTGGACTGTGGATGTTGACCCTGTGGGGATGGTCTAGCTTTACAGCGTAAGAAGGCCGGGCTATAATTCAGGCATGGCAGTTTTAGAGATACGCACTTTGCCTGACCCGGTGTTGCGGCGGAAGGCGAAGAGGGTAACTACTATCGATGGCTCAATTCAGAAGTTAATCGATGACATGATTGATACTCTGCGGGCTGTCCATGGTGCAGGGTTAGCTGCTCCTCAAATAGGGGTGTCATTGCGCATAGCGGTCATCGGAATCCCTGAAAAGGAAGTCATTACTTTGATTAATCCTGAGATAGTAAGGAGGGAGGGTGTGCGGGTGGTTGAAGAAGGTTGTTTGAGCTATCCTGGTTATTATGGGGAGATTAAGCGCTCAGAAGTAGTCAAGGTGAAGGCGCAAAATAGGCAGGGTAAGCAGTTTCGGCTTAAAGGTGAAGAGCTTCTGGCACAGGCCTTAGAGCATGAGACAGACCATCTCAATGGCATTCTATATATCGACCATGTAGAAAGCCCCGACAAACTATGGAAAGTAACTTCGCAAGATAGCGAGCCTTAGAAATATCGAACCTGTAGCTTAATGCAATTGAATCCCTTTCCTGCCATTGCTCCTGACTATACCTTACAATTTACGCGGAACTCATTTATAATACTCTACTAGTCTTGGCAAGCTAGTAATCCAGGATGTAATATCGTTGTTTTAGGATTTCGTTGATGTCGTTTTATCTAGATTTTAACCACAGGAGGGAGAAGTGCAATACGAGTTAACTGAAGAGCAAAAAATGCTGAAGGCTGCGGTTAGGAAGTTAGCTGAGGAGCAAATTGCGCCAGGGGTGCATGAGAGGGATGAGAAGGAAGAATTTAGCTGGGAGATGGTGAGGCTTTTGCGGGATGGCGGCTACTTGGGCATAGACTTTCCCGCAGAGTATGGGGGAGGTGATGCTGGGATGCCGGCTGAAACTATTGTGATAGAAGAACTCTCTCGAGTGGATGCCTCAGTTGGACTTCTTGTCGCCGACCAGGCACTTGGCGCATTGCCTATAATGTTGGCTGGTAACAAAGAAGTGAAGGATAGATTTCTTCCTAAGCTAAGCACCGGTGAGCATTTAGCTGCCTTTGCGCTTACGGAGACATCAGGTGGTTCCGATGTGGCTGACTTTAATTGTCGGGCTGATAAAAAAGGGAATGGATATATTCTCAACGGCAATAAGATATTTATTACCAATGGCAGTGTCGCTGAGGTAGTTACTGTTTATGTAATAACCGACCCTGAGAAAGGTGCTTCTAAAGGCGCCAGCGTATTAGCGGTTGCCAAGGGAACTCCCGGGTTCTCTGTGGGTAAACATGAAATGAAGATGGGTATCAGGAGTTCTGATACTGTGGAGCTTGTATTTGATGATTGTCATGTGCCTGTTGAAAATCTTGTGGGGGAAGAGGGGAGGGGATTTGCCATTTCTATGAAGACCCTGGATTTTGCCAGACCAGCAATAGCCGCCCAGGCCTTAGGCATAGCTCAGGGTGCCTTAGATTATTGTATAAATTATGCTAAGGAAAGAATTGTATTTGGCATGCCCATTATCCAGCATGAAGGGGTAGGATTTAAGCTGGCGGACATGTGCATATTTACTGAAGCGGCAAGGCAGCTTTTGTACAAGACTTGTTCCATCCTGCAAGAATGCCCCAAAAATATGACCAGGCTAGCACCCGAGCAAATCAGGTATTCATCAATGTGCAAGACCTTCGCCAGTGATGTGGCGATGAAGGTGACTACCGAGGCGGTACAGATTGTTGGTGGCTTTGGATACTGCCGTGATTATCCTCTGGAGCAACGTATGAGGGATGCCAAGATAACTCAAATATACGAAGGCACAAATGAGATACAAAGGCTAGTAATTTCGAGGACACTATGATAAGATAAACAGCAAAATAGCGATATTAGCGACCAGGTAGAAAATAAATTAAAAGGGGAGGTTTACAATGCCAGCTTACAAATATCCGTTACTTATTAAACAATTATTACTCGCGCCATCAGTTCGGACACCAAATAAGGAAATAGTCTATCGAGACTTAGTCAGGTTTGGTTACCGAACGCTATTCGAGCGTATCAATCGATTAGGCAGTAGCTTAGACAAGCTAGGGGTTAAACAAGGCGATACCGTTGCTGTTGTTGATTACGATAGCCACCGCTATCTGGAAAGCTATTTCGCCATTCCAATGTTGGGAGCGGTGCTGCACACAGTCAACTGGAGGCTTCCTCCTGAGCAAATGCTTTACACTATGAACCATGCAGAGGATAAAATCGTCCTTGTCCATTCTGATTTCCTGCCAGTGCTAGAAAGTTTTGGCGATAAATTAACTACGGTAGAAAAGTTTATTTTATTGACCGATGATAACAAAAAGCCTGATACCAAGTTGAACATAGAGGCTGAATATGAGGAAATGCTGAGAGCTGGTTCGTCGAGTTATGATTTTCCTGACTTCGATGAGGATACACGGGCGACGTTATTTTACACCACTGGCACTACAGGAGATCCCAAGGGTGTTTATTTCACCCATCGCCAGATTGTTCTCCACACTGTTGGTATTGCGTTATTAGGGGCTGGACAGAATTATCCTAGATTCGTAACACCCGATGAAGTCTATATGCCGCTTACTCCGATGTTCCATGTCCATGCCTGGGGAACGCCATATTTGTCTACGATGTCGGGTATGAAACAGGTTTACCCCGGGAAATATGACATCATGCTGTTAATTAAGCTAATTAAGAAAGAAGGGGTAACATATACTCACTGTGTCCCTACTATCTTGGGCATGCTGCTGCTTGGTGTTGAGATGGAGGGGGTTGATTTGTCTGGGTTGAAGATGATCATTGGCGGAGCTGCTTTGCCCGGGGGACTGGCTAATCAGGCACTAAAGGCGGGGATCAAATTCTACTGTGGTTATGGTTTGTCGGAAACTTGCCCTCTGCTTACGGCAACTGACTTAAAAGATGATATGTTGGACTGGGACACAGACCGGAAAGTTAGTGTCTTGAAAGGGACGGGACTTCCTGCGCCACTGGTGCAGGTGGAAATTATGGATGAATCGGGCAGGAAACTTCCTCATGATGGTAAATCAATGGGGGAGATTGTTGCTAGGGCACCCTGGCTTACTGAGGGCTATTTTAAGAAGCCAAAGGAGTCAGAACAGTTGTGGCGATATGGTTGGCTACACACAGGTGATATTGGCTATATTGATGAGGGAGGCTATCTGTACTTAACAGACAGGGTTAAAGATGTCATTAAAACTGGAGGAGAGTGGATATCTTCATTGAAGTTAGAGGACCTTATCAGTGAACATAAAGCAGTTGCGGAGGCGGGGGTTATAGGCATGCCAGACGAGAGATGGGGGGAAAGGCCTATGGCTGTGGTTGTCCCCAAGCCAGAGTACAAGGATAAAATTTCTCCAGAAGATATCAAGGAATTCTTACAGAAGTTTGTCGAGGATGGGACAATTTTAAAATGGGCTATCCCTGACCGAATCGAGTTTGTTGCTCAACTTCCTCACACGGTTGTGGGGAAAGTAGATAAGAAGGTCCTCAGGAAACAATATATCAGTAAATAGAGATGGGCTCTTTATCAGTAATGACTTTTTCGATTTCGGATAACTTCAGTCTCAAGTGCTTAGGGATGGTAAACATGGCTTGATGAGTAAGCCCATCATAGGATTTCAGTTGTCTGGATATTCTTGTTGAGATTTTAAGGTCAATCTCTTCAGGGGTTAATTTTTGGGGGTCAAGTTTCTGGGAGGCAGTGGCAAAGCCCCACAGGCTATTGAAGGAAGGTACGTGAGCTTGATAAGGGCGAACTATGGGAAAAACATTCGCCAGCGTATTAACGATATCCACGAAGTTTGCTATTTGTGTCCAGTTGGCGGATTCAGCTTGAACCGAGATAATCCCATCTGGTTGTAGTCTCTGTTTAACCAGTTCATAAAATTCTCGAGTATATAGTAGGCGAGCTGGTCCTTTTTCCAAAGGGTCAGGCAAGTCAATAATAATGACATCAAATTTAGCGTCGTTTTTTTCGAGGTATGCTCTGGCGTCAGCGAAATGTAGTTCTGCCCGCTGGTCATCAAAAGAATTTTGATGCCAAGAAGGTAGAAAATGGCGACAAATATTTACTACTTCTTCATCAATGTCTACCATGACGGCTTTCTTTACTGTATTATGTGCTAGCACTTCCCTTAAGGTAGCACCCTCACCACCTCCAGCGATAAATACTTTCTCAGGATTAGGATGGGTGACCATAGCAGGGTGCACTAAAGCTTCATGGTAGATGAATTCATCCACTTCGCTTGATTGAATCTTGCCATCAAGCACGAGGCATTTGCCAAAGCTATCATTATCAATGATAGCTATAGATTGAAATTTGGTCTGCCCTGAATATATTAACTCCTTAATATGATGTGATATGGTAATGTCGGGGTTGACATAATCATGAAACCATCTATGTTTATCGGGGTCAGAATCCTTCATTATTTTATGATGCTCCTAATTTTGCTTTCCTCTATCATGCCTCTTCGCAACTCGATTATGGAACAATTTTTGGCCTCCAAGCTTTGTACTATTAGCTCGGCTATTTCTTCAGGATTTACTGTGTTTCCACAGGTAAACACATCTACGGCGGCATAACCATACTCAGGCCAGGTATGGATAGAGATGTGTGATTCAGCGATATTAATTATGCCGCTCACTCCACGAGGGGAAAATTTATGGAAGGATTCACCAACTACGGTAGCACCACATCGAGTAGCAGCTTCATTAAGGCAATCTTTCAGGAAATCTACGTCATTTAACACCTCCTCATTACAATTTTTTAACTCTAGTAGCAGATGTCTTCCCAGTGCATACAAATCACCTTCCCTCCTTCAAAAGATTTTTTTGAATTTGCGCCCAACTCCTTGAGCAACAGGTGGAGATTTTATATCGTATATTAACCAGAGTCAATATCTACTGGAAGAGAGAACACCTATTATAACAGGATTTTGGCTATCCTATTGATGCCAGATAGATCAGGAACTAACTTGATGTTAGCCTGTGGAAAACAGCTATTTATCAAGGAATTTATTGCCTTATCTTGCCCATAGCCTATTTCTAAAAGCAGACAGCCATTTGGATGAATCTTTCCTGGGACTTGAATTAATAGCTGGCGTATTATATCCAAGCCATCTTTACCACCTGCTAAAGCTACGGTTGGCTCGAAGTCTATTATCTCCGGGGTTAGTGTTCTCATTTCATGGTCTTTGACATAAGGTAAATTAGCTATTATTACATTTGTGGGTTCAGGCAGTGGTTCAAGTAGATTGCCCTGGAGAAGGGTGACTTGATGAGTAACGTGGTGTCGCTGGCAATTTAAATGGGCTACATGGAGAGCTGAAGCAGCAATATCTATGGCGTAAATTCTTGCTTTAGGCAATGCTAGGGCAAGGCTGATAGCAATGACGCCGCTGCCAGTGCCAATGTCAGCGAGGATAAATTGATTTTGGGAAGTGTTGTGGTAATGAGCGAAATCAATTGCTTTTTCTACCAGTAGTTCGGTTTCCGGTCTGGGGATAAAGACGCGATGGTCAACATAAAAATCGTGACCATAAAAGTCGCAATTCCCCAGGATGTAGTCAATAGGTTCGCGGAGAAGCCGGCGATTAACCGAGCACTGTAGCTCTTTTATTTCTGTTGGGGTCAATACTCTTCCCGGCTCACTGTACAATTTTGTTTTTGATATTCCCAGCACATAGCAAAGCAAAAGCTCAGATTCAATATCAGCCTCGTCAGAGGTTGCCGCTGCCAGTGTTTGTCTGGTTAGAACCAAAGCTTCTCTCAAGGTCATGAGAGGACTGCTTCCAGTTGTTGAGCTTGCTCTGTGTTGGATAGTGCTTCAATAAGTTCATCAAGCTCACCGTTTAAGAGTTGAGTTAAGTTATGAAAAACGACGTTAATGCGGTGGTCGGTGACTCGGTCCTGAGGGAAATTATAAGTGCGAATCTTTTCTGCTCGGTCACCTCTGCCTACTTGCGTTCGCCGCTCCTTTTCGATTGTCTCTGATCGCTTACGTTGTTCTACGTCGAATAATCTTGCTCTAAGAACTGCCATAGCTTTCATCTTATTTTTCAACTGAGAACGTTCATCCTGGCAGGTAGCTGTTATCCCTGTAGGGATATGCGTGATGCGTACCGCGGTGGCTACTTTGTTTACATTTTGTCCCCCGGCACCGTGGCTATGGAAGATGTCTACTCTGAGGTCATCTAGCTTGATGTTTAGCTCGATTTCCTCTGCTTCGGGAAGGACAACTACCGTAGCTGTTGAGGTGTGAATCCGTCCCGAGGCTTCGGTAATAGGCACTCGTTGCACTCTATGTACCCCGCGCTCATACTTAAGCTTGCTAAAGGCACCTTTGCCTTTAACCTCGAATATCACTTCCTTAAAACCACCGATATCACTTTGATTACTATTCATGATATTTGTGTGCCATCCTTTCCTCTGAGCATAGTGACTATACATACGGAATAGGTCGGCAGCAAAAAGGCTTGCTTCCTCACCACCAGCGCCCGCTCTTATTTCAACGATGACATCTTTGTCATCGTTTTGGTCTTTTGGTAACAAAGAAAGCTTCAGTTTACCAATAAGGTCATTTCGACGTTGTTCTAGCTTGTTTTGTTCTTCTTTGATCAGAGCAATCATTTCAGGCTCAAGGTCATTATTAAGCAAAGCTTCGAGTTCAGTTAACTCGTCAGAAAGCGCTTTATATTGTTGATATTGGATGACGATATCCTTGAGATTAGCTCTTTCCCTCGTCAACCCTTGTAGCTGTTTTTGGTTAGTAGCAATCTCAGGCTGGGCAATCATCTGCTCCAGTTCTTCATAATGCTTTTCTATTAATGCCAGTTTATCAAACATAGCTCTTAATTAATCTTTTTATTCCTCAAAGCTATTATAATATAGCTTATGAAGGCTATTCAAACAGGTTTGGAGGGATAGCATTACTATGAAAGTTTCCCTGGAGTGCTATGATTGCTTAGGAAGGCTAATTTGCCAGGCAGCCAGGCTGGCTACAAGTGATGAACCTCTCAGGCAGAAGGCGGTGGAAAAAGCCAGGGATGTCCTTAACCAAGAATTCTCTGGTGAGCAGATATCTATCGCAATTGCTACTAAGCTCCATAAGGTAATACGGGAGATAACTGGTAATCCAGACCCCTATCGAATAGTGAAGGAAGATGAGTTGAGGGTTGCTGGGGAATTGTTTTCCAGGGTGAAGGTTCAGTATAAAAATACTATTAATGATTGTATCAAGCTTGCCACTGTAGCCAATGCCATAGATTTTTTCAGGAGCCTTGACGCCGTTGCCGAGGATATGCAGAGACCGGTGAAGTTTACCATAGATGACTCGCAGCAGTTTGAAGCAAAGTTAAAAAAGGCGTCTAAAGTCTTGTATTTAGCGGATAATGTTGGCGAGATTTACTTCGATTTGCCTTTGGTTAAGAGGATGAGGCAGTTGGTTGATGTTAAATATGTGGTTAAGCCCTTGCCTGTTCAGAATGATGCCACAGTGGAGGATGTTAAGGAGGCCGGGTTGGAAGGCGAATTTGGAGTGGTGATAACTACAGGTGTGGCTTCGCCGGGAGTAATCCTTGACTGGGCTTCAGAGCAATTCAGAGAGGAATTTGAAGCGGCAGACCTTGTATTTGCTAAGGGCATGGGGCATTATGAGTCATTGAGCGAGCTTCCCGGTCAAGGGAAGGTGTTTTACTGCCTCATGGCGAAGTGTAGACCGGTAGCGAACTCGCTGGGAGTGCCGCTAAATAGCTACGTTGCTATGCTGAGGTGAGTTAACACGTTAGGCTACTTTTAGTATTAGCTCTTTCAATGCGGCGCAGTAACTTTCATGGGTTGAGGAATCAAAAAGGACAAAAATTACCTCTTTCACGGAAGTGTGTTTTTCTTTGAGGAACGAGGTCACAGCTCTAAGAGCTACTCTTGCTGCCTTATCAAGGGGATAACCATATGCGCCTGTGCTTATAGAGGGGAAGGAGATGCTGGTCAAATTTCTATCTGCTGCTAATTTGAGGCTTTCCCGATAAGCGCTAGACAAAAGCTCAGCTTCATTTCTGTCGCCACCATGCCAGATAGGACCCACGGTGTGTATGACATACTTTGCGTTAAGGTTTCCTCCTGTAGTAATTACGGCTTTTCCTGTTGGCAATCGTCCTTGGTTAGCCACAATTTGCTTGCATTCCTCTAAAATAGTTGGTCCCCCAGCTCGATGTATCGCTCCATCCACCCCTCCACCACCCATTAAGCTAGGATTAGCAGCATTGACTATAGCGTCGGTGTCTTGCTGAGTAATATCTCCTCGAATTAACGAAAGCTTGACTTGATTAATCATTGTCTCCATTTTTTACCTCCGCCTATCGATACTGGAACTAACGCATTACATTAATTGTAAAGAAACTTCGCTACCAATAGCAATGATATATCTTCGAAGGAGGTGAGGTGATGTTAAAAATCTGCCAAACCAGCCTTGATGAGATTAGTTGTTGCTGATAACATTTATAGTAGGTCGTGCTAGGTGGGGAGCTAGCGGTGCCCTGAACCCGAAATCCGCTATAGCGGGGCTGAATTCCTGCTTGAGATTTCGAGGTGTAAGGTTGCTTTCTGCTAAGCGGCGGTGAAATTTGGGTTCTATGCGGTGGAGAACTATGAACCCCGTCAGGTCCGGAAGGAAGCAGCGGTAAGTAGCTTTCTCCAGGTGACATAGAGGTGCCTGGATGGAGCTGGCTGGCAAAGGTAATTTGCACCATAGGAACCGAGAGCAGGTGCACGACCTAAATTGATATTTTGATGTATCTCAAGGCGAAGAAAAGATTAGGCCAGCATTTCTTGATTAATGAACATGTGGCAGAATGCATCCTCTCTGCTGCCGAACTTGATAGGGGAGATATTGTTGTGGAGATAGGTCCGGGGACGGGCGTATTAACTAAAAAGCTGGTTGAGCGAACTGCTAAAGTGATTGCTGTGGAGCTTGATGTTAGATTGGTTAATATATTGACCAAAAGGCTGGGTTCTTTCTCAAATGTCGATATTGTGCATGCTGATATACTTAAAATCACTCCTGAAGAGCTTTTGAAGGAAAAAGTTAATGCTCCTGTGGGTAGCGGACAAGCTTATAAAGTAGTGGGTAATCTTCCTTATTATATTACTTCGCCAATATTACGGCATTTCCTCCAAGCTGGGCTGAAACCCTCACTAATGGTGATAATGGTGCAGAAAGAGGTTGGCGAGGCTATAGCTGCTGTGCCTGGTAAGATGACTCAGCTCAGCATCGGTGTCCAATTTTATAGTAAGCCAACCATTATAACTTATGTGCCAGCTAAGGATTTCCGCCCCCCACCTAAGGTAGATTCTGCGGTCTTGCGTCTCGATGTTTATTCTGAGCCACCTGTTAAAGTATCCGATGTCGATGGTTTTTTTGACATGGTTCATTGCGGTTTCAGTTCACGTCGCAAGCAACTTCGCAACTCACTGGCTCACAGCTTGGCAATATCGCCTAATCAGGTTTCCCGGTTACTTGAAGAAATCGGTGTAGATGCCACCAGGCGAGCAGAAACCCTTAGCCTGGAGGAATGGCGGAAGGTGTGGAAAGCTTTCGCCTCACTTGGAACATAATTATTATGCTAACCATCTATGCGCCTGCGAAGATAAACCTCGTTCTCGAAGTTTTGGGTAAGTATGATGATGACTACCATCGAATCAGGAGCATTGCCCAGACGATAACCCTGTACGATGTTCTCAGCTTTGAACTGGAAAAAGAAATATCCTTGGAATGCAGCGAAGCAAGCTTGCAAACTGAGAATTTGGTGATAAAAGCAGCCAAGCTGTTCCAGGAGGTTACCAATTGCCGTAAAGGCGTGCGAATCAGGCTTCACAAGAATATACCGTGGGGGGTGGGTTTAGGTGGGGGAAGTAGCGATGCTACTTCCACTCTTGTAGCCCTCAATACTCTCTGGGAGGTGAATTTTCCTCCATCGCAGTTGGCTCACTTAGCCGCAAAGATAGGTTCGGATGTCCCCCTTTTTGTCTACGGGGGTACAACTTTGGTGGAGGGGAGAGGGGAGAAAGTGACTTTGCTGCCAGATGTGACGCCAACTTACTTCGTTTTGCATGTGCCACCGTTACCAAGGATGCCGGATAAAACAAGCAAGCTTTATGGCAAATTGAGTGCCGCGAACTTTACTCGAGGACAGTTTGTACATGCTGCCTTGCAAACTCTGGAACAGGAAAAGACACTTCCCCCGTCCTTAATGTTCAATATTTTTGAGGCGGTAGCTTTTGATGTATTTCCCCAGCTTAATAAATATAAAGGAATATTTGAACAAACAGTGAGTTTGCCTGTCCACCTCACTGGCTCAGGTCCCTGCCTGTTTACTCCCGTTCAGAACAAAGAAAAGGCTAATGAAGTGTGTCTATCTATGCAAAGACGAGGATTGGAATGCTATGTGGTAACCTCGCTTCCCAGGGGTGAACCAGGTGGCTAAGATACGAAGAAGATGGCTTATGCTAACTCTTTATGGTGCTGGGCTTATCGGGCTTAGCGTTGGGCTTGTTTATCTTCTTCAGTATCTGATAGTTCACTTTAATATCTCCTCAGGGGAGTTTGTCCCTGGTGCTTATTCTGCTGTTTTCATTATTAGTTTCCTGTGTAACGCTAGTATTCTGGTGCCCGTGGCCTTACACATTTCGATTATGATGACAGCAGCCTCGCAGTGGGACCCAATTTTGGTGGCTTTTATAGCCAGTGCCGCGGGAACCCTGGGAGAAATAAGTAGCTACTATGCTGGCTACCTCGGAAAGAGAATAGCGATCACTAAGGACATACCGGGATATAACAGGTTTGTGGATTGGGTTAAGCGATATGGGGTGCTGGCGATATTCCTCTTTTCTTTGCAACCCATTTTACCATTTGATATTGCCGGGCTTACCGCTGGAGTATCAAGATTACCGCTATGGAAATTCTTGTTACCGTGCTGGGCGGGCAAATTCCCCAAGTATATTGTGTTTTGTTATTTTGGTGTTGGACTGCTTCATTTTCTTCCCTTATGGTTTCAGCCGCTGGGCTAATTTTTCTTCGTCGTCCTTGGTGGTAACCTCGCCATCCAATCTTGCCTTGTGCAATATTTCGAGGATTTCTCCTAATTTTGTTCCCGCAGGGATGCCCAGCCTTTGAAGCTCCTCCCCGTTAAGGCAAGGCTTTACATAACGCAATTTAGAAAAGAAAAGCTCAAGATGTTGTCGAATCATAGGCTCATCCTCGGCTATAATGTTAGCTTTGATGGCTAATGGGGCATATTCTTGAAGGAAGTAATATATTTCGCTGGGCTTTAAAGATGGATTGTTTAATAAGGGAAGGTGTAGCTTAAGTCTGGCAGTATCCTTTACTACCCTGGTTAGCTTTGCTGGTGGGTTAAGGCGCTTCATCAGTTGATTAAC
>MNYD01000095.1 GCA_001872925.1 Dehalococcoidia bacterium CG2_30_46_19
AGGGATATTGGCTATCCTGGTATTTTCCCGTTTACCAGGGGATGTCAGCCAACAATGTATCGGGGGAGGGAGTGGACCTTCCGTATGTTCTCCGGAATGGGCAGTGCTGAGGATACTAATAAAAGATGGCATCTTTTACTTAAAGAGGGTGAGACAGGGCTGAGCACTGCTTTCGATTTTCCTACCTTAATGGGATATGACACTGATTCGCCCCGGGCTAGAGGTGAGTGTGGAAGGTGTGGGGTAGCGATTGATACCTTGAGAGATTTCGAGATCCTGACCGACAGGATCCCCTTCGATAAGATTACCACTTCCATGACCATCAATCCTCCAGCATCTATACTCTGGGCTATGTATTTAGCTGCGGCTGAAAAAGCTGGGATAAGCTGGGATAAAATTGGGGGGACAATTCAAAATGATATGCTAAAGGAATTCATTGCTCAGAAAACACTGATGCTCCCGCTTGAGTCATCAATTAGGCTGATAAGCGACACAATCGAGTTTGGCACCAAGTATGTTCCTAAATGGAATACTATAAGCATTAGTGGTTACCATATTCGTGAGGCGGGCTCTACCGCTATTCAGGAATTGGCTTTTACCCTGGCTGATGGAATAGCGTATGTACAGGATGTTATTGAACGGAAGAAGTTGGATGTTGATTCTTTTGCCCCCCGTCTCTCCTTCTTCTTTAACTCTCATCTTGATTTCTTCGAGGAGGTTGCCAAATTTAGGGCAGCTAGAAGGATGTGGGCTAAAATTATGAGGGATAGATTTAAGGCTAAGGACCCTCGCTCTTGGTGGATGAGGTTCCATACTCAGACTGCAGGATGCTCACTTGTTGCTCAACAGCCTTATAATAATGTTATTAGGACTGCTATTGAGGCACTGGCGGCAGTTCTAGGGGGAACACAGTCTCTACATACCAACTCTTTAGATGAGACGCTAGCTTTGCCTTCCGAGTTTGCTGCTACCACTGCTCTCCGCACCCAACAGATTATTGCTGATGAGATAGGGGTCACTAACACCATAGACCCTCTGGCTGGGTCATATTTTGTGGAATCATTGACCAATCAGATGGAGGAAAAAGCCTGGGAATATATCAATAAGATAGATGACATGGGAGGCATGCCTGCTGCTATTGAGAAAGGCTTTCCTCAAATGGAGATTGCCAATGCTGCTTATCATTACCAGCAGCAAATAGATAAGGGGGAGAAAGTTGCAATAGGGGTGAATAAGTACTCTACCGGTGAACAAGTTTACCCCCCGCTACTACAGATACCCGAGGAATTAGAAGAGGAGCAAATCGCCAGAACAAATGAGGTTAAAAGAATAAGAGATAATCGGCAAGTGATTCAAACCTTGAGTGATCTCCGCACTGCTTCCAAAACTGATAAAAATTTGATGCCTTACGTGATAGAGGCGGTGAAGGAATATGCCACTGAGCAGGAAATTTGCGATACGTGGAGAGATGTCTTTGGAGAATACCGCGAGTCAGCTATTCACTTATAGGAAGAGAAGATGAGTTCGGAAAGAAAGATAAGGATTCTGGTTGCCAAGCCAGGGCTTGATGGTCATGACCGGGGAGTGAAAATTGTAGCTCGAGCTTATAGAGATGCCGGATTTGAGGTCATATACACTGGCCTACATCAGACTCCAGAGCAAATTGTCAATGCAGCTTTGCAGGAGGATGTTGATCTAATCGGGCTAAGTTGCCTCTCTGGCGCTCATGCCTACTTGTTCCCGCGGGTAGTTGAGCTACTGAAGGAAAATAAGGCCGAAGATATAATAGTTATAGTTGGAGGTATCATCCCCAAAGAAGATATTCCAAAGCTTAAGAAAATGGGGATTAAAGAAATATTCTTACCAGGCTCATCTCTCAGCGAGATAATAAATTGGACAAGAGCTAATGTGAAACCCCGGCATGCATAATGTTGGAGAAGAAGAATGATGAGGTACCATAAATGAGACTTGCGAAAGAGGTATTGCAAGGCAATATAAAGGCAACGGCAAGATTGATAAGAGATGTGGAAGATGAATTGCCGAGTGCTATCGAAGAGTTAAAAGCCCTCTACCCCTATACTGGTAGGTCCTACATCATTGGTATTACGGGTTCCCCGGGTTCGGGGAAAAGTACTTTAATAGACATGCTGATAGATGTCTTCAGGAAGAGGGGTAAGACAATTGGTGTTATCGCTATCGACCCCTCCAGCCCCTTTAGTGGTGGTGCAATACTGGGGGACAGGATAAGGATGCAAAGACATGCCACGGACGGGGGTGTTTTTATCAGGAGTTTGGCTACGAGAGGCTGGCGAGGAGGACTATCCCGGGCTACAGCCAACATTATTAACATTATGGATGCCATGGGTAAGGATATCATCTTGATAGAAACCGTAGGCGCAGGTCAAGCAGAGGTGGATATAATTAATTTCACTCACACCACTATGGTGATGTTAGTCCCTGGAATGGGGGATTGGGTTCAAACCCTTAAAGCTGGCATCTTGGAGATAGCTGATATCTTTGTCATAAACAAAGCAGATAAAAAGGGTGCTGATGAATTGAAAGCGGAGCTAGAAGCGATGCTCCAAATGAGTGCTTATTCTCCACAAGCATGGAAGCCCAAAATATTCTTAACTGAAGCGGTCAATAATAAAGGGATCGATGAGTTGGTGGAGGGGATTTACCAGCATAAGGAATTTCTCATCGCTACTGGAGGACACGATACACATCTTAAGGAGAGAGCAAGGCTTGAGCTAATTGAAGTGCTTAAGAGTTCCTTAATGGACCACGTCTTCCAGATAGTTAACAAGAATAATTATCTGGAAAAGCTGATAGACGACTTAGTGAACAAAAGGACTGACCCTTACTCGGCTGCTTCGGATATCATCAAGAAGCTGGCGCAAGAGGGCAAGTTATAGGTATCTTTTTCTGGTTAGCTTTTCGCTTTGTGTAGTTATAATTTTACTGCCCTTTCGGGCTATATTAGCCTAAGGATGGCGTGTCAAATCATTTAAGTAGGTAACCCAACTGGAGGCAGGGTCATCTGTGAGCAAGGTTTCTGGGAAGATGCCGCTCTTAAAGCTACAGATGATATTCACTGGTTTAAAAAGTGGGACAAGGTCTTTGAGTGGGAATATCCCACCTTTAAATGGTATAAGGGCGGCGTTACCAAAAGGAAAACTATGGGGCCTATTGTGGTGATGAAAGCTCTAATGATGGGTAAAGAGCTTGGAGACCTATCTACGATAGAGGAAGAGGCTTCTGTAGATGAGATAAGAGGGGCGGTGGAGAAAATGAACAGCGGCAGCACACAGGAAAATAAGGGAGATAAGGATAATTGATGAGCTTCCATTAAGCCCGGGTGGCAAAATAGCAAAAGAAAGAGCTGGAAAAGATGCTCTAAAACCACCAATCAACTGGCTATCTTGCCCCTGTGGAGTATATTTTGAAAGAGAGCTTGCTAAAATCCATAGTCCAGTGTTACCTATGTGGTCAGCCAGCACAGGGTTCTTGACCTAAAAGGGCTAGACAAGGTAAACTACTAAGCCTAGCAGTCTAAAAAGAGGCAGCATGGGCAAGTTACTTTGGGA
>MNYD01000139.1 GCA_001872925.1 Dehalococcoidia bacterium CG2_30_46_19
ACCTAATCAAGGTTTCCCTTAAAGCCTTCGATGTGCCCACTACAGTTCAGGCGTATCAGATGCTCGCCGATAAAATCCCTTATCCCTTGCATTTAGGCATCACCGAGGCAGGACTCCCCCATGAAGGGGCGATACGCAGCGCCATAGGCATTGGCATACTTCTCTACCAGGGCATTGGCGATACCATCCGTGTTTCCCTCAGTGCTCACCCTTGCCAGGAGGTTACCACTGCCTATGAAATCTTAAAAAGCCTCGGGCTTCGTCAGCATGGACCAACTTTGGTGAGCTGCCCTTCCTGTGGTCGAGCTGAAGTTGATATTATTTCCCTGGCTGAAACAGTGAACAAGCACCTTGAGAAAATTAACCAGCCCATTAAGGTCGCTGTTATGGGCTGTTCGGTCAACGGACCTGGAGAAGCCAAAGACGCCGATGTCGGCATTGCAGGAGGTAAGGGTAAAGGCGCTATATTCAGAAAGGGCAAAGTAGTAAGAACTGTGCCTGAGGAAAACCTTCTTCAAGCTTTGATGGAAGAAATAAAGCAAATAATATAACGGAGGAAAAATGTTTTGCAGAAATTGTGGCAAGGAACTGATAGGAACACCAGAAATCTGTCCTAATTGCGGAGCTAGACCAATGAGTGGCACAAGCTTTTGTCCTAATTGTGGTGCTCAAACAACTCCATTAACTGAAATATGTATGAAATGCGGTGCAAGGATAAAAGAAGCAATCGTAAAACACTATCCCATAGGTATCGAGATAGAGTGCCCAGAAAAGCTATCTCGGTTGACCACCTTTTTCAGGTACTTTATGGCAATCCCCCATTATATATGTTTGTATGGCATAGGCATTGCCGCTGCTGTTATCGTTTTTATCTCCTGGTGGGCAATTTTATTCACCGCTAGATATCCTAAATGGGCATTCGACTTTGTTAGCGGCTATCTTCGCTGGTATACAAGAGTAGGTGGCTATTCTCTTCTACTAACCGATAAATATCCACCATTTAGCCTCCATTAAGAAGCTTTTTAAGGAGAGATTGAATGGAGTTCCTTGGAGAAAAGATAAGGATATCCAAGCCAAATAATCCCGGAAAATTTATTGAGCTAGAGGCGATAGTGGACAGATAAGAAATGCGTTTCTCTAAACTTTTTGGCAAAACTTTACGGCAGGCGCCAGCAGAGGCGGAAAACATAAGCCATCAGTTGCTGCTTCGAGCTGGCATGATTGCCCAGGAGGCTGCTGGTATTTATTCCTACTTGCCTTCAGGCTGGCGGGTGCTCCGAAAAATAGAGAACATAATCAGGGAGGAAATGGATAAAGCCGGCGGTCAGGAGCTGATGCTCCCCATATTGCAGCCGTTCGAGCTGTGGCAACAGTCGGGGCGATATGTTTCTTTCGGACAAACCATGTTTACCCTGACCGACCGCAAGGAACACAAGCTGGTTTTAGGCCCCACACATGAGGAGATTATCGCTGACCTCGCCCGCAGGTATGTGCAAAGCTACCGCGACCTTCCTCTCCTCGTTTACCAGATACAAGCCAAGTTTCGCGATGAACCTCGTCCACGTGGTGGGCTGCTGCGAGTGCGTGAATTTATCATGAAAGACCTTTATAGCTTCGATGCCGATGAAGCCGGGCTCGATGAAAGTTATCGCAAAATGAGCCAGGCTTATCAAAATATCTATGCTCGCTGTGGTCTTTCCACCTCAATGGTGGAAGCCGATAGCGGTGCCATAGGCGGCAAGGAGTCCCATGAATTTATGGTTATCTCCGAAACAGGCGAGGACGAAATGGTCTTCTGCCCCCACTGTGGCTATTCCGCTAACGTAGAGAAGGCTCAAATCTCCAAAACTGTCATTGCGACCCTGAACGAAGTGAAGGAGAAGCAGCCTCTTCCTTTAGAGGAAATCGCCACCACGGAGCAAAAAACAATCGAAGAGGTAGCCAACTTCCTGGGAGTACCACAAGAACAAACACTTAAAGCGGTATTTTATATCGCTGATGGGGAATTCGTCTTCGTGGTTATTCGAGGCGACCTCGAGGTAAACGAAACAAAGCTAAAAAATACCCTGAAGTGTAACGAGCTTCGCATCGCTGCCGAAAGCGAGGTGGCTGAGGCAGGCATAGTGGCTGGCTTCGCCTCACCAATAGGTATAAAGGGAGTGAAAGTTGTTGCCGACGACTCCATAACTTTGGGCTCTAACTTCATCGCTGGCGCTAATAAGGCAGGATACCATTTTAGGAACGTTAACTATCCCAGGGACTTCCAGGCTGACATCATCGCTGACATTGCTTTGGCTCACCAGGGCGATAAATGTCCTGAATGCGGCGGTAAGCTATCCTCAGCACGAGGCATTGAGGTAGGACACATATTCAAATTAGGCACCTTCATCAGTGAAAAATTAGGAGCTTCCTTCCTTGGTCAAGACGGTGTGTCCCGACCCGCCGTAATGGGATGCTATGGCATCGGTCTGGGAAGGCTGCTGGCAGCAATAGTGGAACAGAATCACGATGATAACGGAATTATCTGGCCGCTCTCGGTAGCCCCTTATCAGGTTTACCTCTGCCCCCTCCACATGGATAATCCTGAAGTCGCCTCTGCTGCCGAAAAGGTCTATCAGGAGCTGGAAAACGCTGGCATCGAGGTGTTATTCGATGACCGCGACGAATCTCCAGGAGTTAAGTTCAACGATGTCGATTTACTGGGAATCCCACTGCGACTGACACTTTCCCCCCGCACCTTGCAAAGCCAAAGCATCGAAGCCAAGTGGCGCACCAAGAAGGAAACGAGACTTTTGCCACTGGAAAACCTTGTCGCTGAGGTTAATAAGCGGTTAAGGGAAAGATTAGCCCGATAATTTTGAGTCAGCAAAGACCTGGCTTGCTAAATTTTACTTTAAAGACTTGTAGTTGGTTATACTTATAATATATACTAATAACATATATTGGCAGGGAGGGAAATATGACTAAGCTAAAGCAGAAGGTGATTAAGTTCCCTTTAGAAGTAATTGGAGAGTTGGACAGATTAGTTCAGCCTGGGAAGCGAACCGAGTTCGTAGTGGAGGCGACGAGGGAGAAGCTGGAACGGGTTAAACTCGGTGAGGCTCTGGCTAAAACGGCGGGCAGCCTTAAGTCTGAGGACTATCCCGAGTTTGCCACCAGTGAAGACGTGGCTAAATGGGTGAGGGAATTGCGGCAGCGTGACCTTTCCCGTGATAGAGCAGAATGACCGACTATCTCCTGGATACCACCGAAATCATAGATTATGGACGTGGACATCCCCCTACTGTAACTCTCCTGAACAATCTCTACGAACGAGGAAACTCCTTGGGCTGCTGCGATGTGGTTATTGTTGAAGTCTACGCAGGTATAAAACAGAAGGATAGAGGTAACATTGAGGACTTGGTGGAGGCTCTTCGTTTTTATCCTGCTGATAAGGGGATAGCCAGGACGGCTGGTCAATATATTAACGATTTCAGCCAGCAAGGTATTCGGTTAACAGTGGCTGATGCACTTATCGCTGCTGTGGCTATTAGCTACCGGTTGGTAATAATCACCAAGAACCAAAAGCATTATCCCATGCCCGAAATTAAGCTTTATCAGTTCTGAGGCGAAGGAGTCTCTTCTCACAACATGGAAGGGACGGGATAATTATCATCATTTGAACCCCATGCAGCAACTGGTCGCCAGACGCTGGAAGAACTGGCAAGAGAAAAGGCTGCTACCCTTAGCTTCTTAAACTGGCACCTAATCCCTGATTTAGCCTGTCGAGCATCTTCTGCTGAATTTCGTTGACCTCATCATCGGTCAAGGTATGCTCAGGCGATTGATACACAATCCTTATGGCAAAGGACTTCTTGCCTTGAGGTATTTGCTCACCGGTGTAAAGGTCGAATAAGGTGACTTCGGTTACCAGGGGAAAGCTCCTGATTATACTTTCCACCTGTCGATAACTTGTTTGCTCATCCACCACCAGGGCAATATCTCTGGAGACAGCAGGGAATCGATAAATAGGAGTATATTTCTTCTCCCCGATGGACCTGGTAAGCAGCCTCTCCAGGTCAATCTCGATAAGGCAAACTGTCCCGGAAAGCTCAAAAGCTTGCGCCACCCTGGGATGCAAAATACCTAAGACGCCTATCCTATCACCGTCAGTGATTATCTCAGCGCTCTCAGCGGGGGACAAATTCTGGTCACTTCCAGGTTTAAATTCTGCGGCTATCCTTAACCCTCGCAATAGACTCTCCGCTACTCCTTTGGCATCAAAAAAATCAAGTTCGCCCTTTTCACCCCTCCACGATAAATCCGACTTAGCACCACTGAGCAGGGCACACAGCATTTCCTTTTCTTGAGGAAGCTCATTCCCCCTTGGCAAAAACACCTTGCCAATTTCAAATAGCCTTATACTTCCCGACTCCACCTTTTGATTATTTGCCAGGGTGGCTAGTAACCCAGCACGCAAATTAGGTCGCAGGTATTCCTGCTCTTTCGTCATTGGATTAGCCACTTTCAAAGGCTCAAATCCCTCTAAATCCCCCTTTTCTAAAGGGGGAGTAAGGGGGATTAGTGAAAGCTTCTGCAACTTCTCTAAACTAGTCAAGGAATAGGTCAATACCTCCTGGAAGCCAAGACCAACCATAATTTTCCGTATTCTCTCCCTTAGTTTGAGCCTCGGGCTTGGTTCTTGCTCTGGCAAAGTAGCGCTAAGCATAGTAGTCGGGATTTTGTCATAGCCGATAATGCGAACTACTTCTTCCACCAGGTCAGCAGCACAGCTAATATCACTACGCCAATAAGGAGCAGTTACCGAAATTTGTGGAGATTGCTTCGCTTCGCTCGCAATGACATTTTGCGAGCACTCAAAGCCCAGGGAAGTTAACACCCTGACTATTTCATCAATACCTGCCTCCAAGCCTGCTAATCGTTTCACCTCCTCAGCGGAAACCAGTATTCCTTCTGGCTCCGGCCTTCCGGGATAGGCATCGACTACGCCTTTTACCACCTTGCCATTGGCAAGCTCCTGAAACAACCTGGTAGCCCGTTTCAATGCCACCAGTGGCAATTCTCGACTCAGTCCCTTTTCAAAACGAAGCGATGCTTCACTGTTTAGTTGAAAACGTCTTGCCCCACGGCGAATAGTTGCCCGGGTAAAATTAGCTGACTCAAGTAAAATAGCAGTAGTCTCATCAGTAACCTCACTCTCCAATCCTCCCATAATGCCCGCAATGGCAACAGGCTTTTCCTCATCAGCGATAACCAAAACATCCTCATCAAGTGCTCGCTCCACCTCGTCTAAAGTGGTCATTACCTCACCCTTTTCAGCTCGGCGAACGATTATCTTTTGCCCCTTGAGTTTATGATAATCAAAGGCATGGAGAGGTTGACCATGCTCCAGCATCACATAATTGGTGATATCAACAACATTGTTTATGGGACGCATGCCATAGCTTTTCAGCCGCCGTTGAAGCCATACAGGTGAGGAAGATATGGTGACTCCGGTAATCAAGCTGGCACAATAGCGAGGACATAAGTCTGGAGATGCTATGTTAACAGAGACAAGAGCATCTATTGATTGCTCCTCTTCTTCATAGTCACTTTTAGGCAAACGAACTTCCTGTCCGGTAAGGGCAGCAACTTCCCTGGCAATGCCAATCACGCACAGGCAATCAGGACGATTGGGAGTTACCTCTAAATCGAAAATGGTATCGCCCAGATATTCACTAAGAGGCATGCCTATAGGCGCTTCTGAGGGCAAAACCATTATCCCTTCATGACTCTCGGAAATCCCCAGTTCTTTTTCGGAACAAACCATGCCCTCGGAGAGAATACCTCGAATTTTAGCTGACTCTAGCCTCACTACCTCACCGGTATGACCATCTATAAGCTGAGCCCCTACATGGGCGAAAGGCACTTTTTGCCCTACAGCAATATTGGGAGCACCACAAACCACGGTAAGTTGTTGCCCGCTCAGGCTTACCGTAGCCAGCTTTAAACGGTCAGCATTGGGATGGGGATTTACCGCTAACACCTCCCCTACCACCATATTTTCCCAGCCACCCATAATGTTTACCGCCTTGACCTCAATGCCAGCCATGGTTAACCTCTCGGCTAATTCCTGAGGAGCAAGCTTGAGGTCAATATATTCATCAAGCCACTTAAGCGAAATCTTCATCTTCCCCTAGAACTGCTTTAAAAACCTGAGGTCGTTCCCATAAAAAAGGCGAATGTCATCGATGCCATAGCGGAGCATGGGCATACGCTCCACCCCCATACCAAAGGCAAAACCACTATAAACTTCAGGGTCAATATCACCACGCCTGAGCACATCAGGATGCACCATGCCAGCACCAAGAATTTCAACCCACCCGGTATAGCCACATACCCGACAGCCAGCACCATGGCAAGCTAAACATTCAATAGCTACTTCAGCACCAGGCTCAACAAAGGGAAAATAATCACACCGAAAGCGAACCTTCCTCTCCTCGCCAAAAAGACAGCGGCAGAACTCAAACAATGTCCCTTTCAAATCAGCCATGGTGATATTCTTATCTATGGCTAACCCTTCAACCTGATAAAACATTGATTCATGAGTAGCATCAGTTGCTTCATATCGATAACATCGCCCGGGCACTATTACCCTTATCGGAGGCTGCTTTTCTTCCATAACCCTGATCTGTGCGGGTGAAGTGTGAGTGCGTAAAAGTCTCGCTTTGCCACCCCCCACCTCGACATCCACCCATAATGTGGCAAACATATCTCTCGCCGGATGCTCCTGAGGAATATTCAACGCTTCAAAATTGTAGTAATCCCATTCCACATCAGGACCCTCAACCACCTGGAACCCCATGCCTTTAAAAATATCGCAAACCTCGTCTAGCGTTTGCGTGATGGGGTGAAGCCGACCCACTGAGAGAGGCTGACCGGGCAAGGTGACGTCTAACTTTTTATATTCCAAAGAGGAAGCAATTCGGGCTTCCTCTAAAATCTTTTCCCGCTCAGCGAGACTTGATTCCAGGATATTCTTAACTTCATTACCTCGAACACCTGCTTTTCGCCGCTCCTCCAATGGCAAGGTAGCCAAAGACCTCAGAATGCGAGTTAGCTTGCTTTTCCTGCCCAGGTAACGAGCCTTCCATAACTGGAGTTCCTTGGAGTCATTTACCTTTTCCAGCTCTTCAGAAGCTTGTTTTTGAATTTGTTCCAGTTGCTGTAGCACTGCTTTAGTAGGCAATGTCATTGCGAGCGGAGCGAAGCAATCCCTTTTATTGAATCCACCAATTTGGCAAAATCTTCAGGGCTTCTAACTGCCATATCCGCCAACACCTTCCTATTTAGACCTGTATTCGCCTTTCTCAACAAACTCATAAATTGACTGTATGAAAACCCTTCAGCACGCGCTGCAGCATTAATGCGAATAATCCATAACCTCCTGAAGTCACCTTTCCGCTCACGACGATGCTGATAGCTATAATATAAAGAGTGAAGCATCGCTTCATGAGCCCGACCATACAAGGCATGTCTGGTAGCTCGCTGCCCCTTGGTCAGCTGGAGCACCTTTTTATGCCGTCTGTGAGTAACCTTCCCGCTTCTAGCTCGTGGCAATTTCCCTCCTTAATAATGCTTTACATTCTTCTTCCAGTAATAAAATAAACTACTAATAATGCAATCCCCACCAATAGAAAAAATAAGCCAGCAATGCCCACCCCTTTAGGTGTATCGAAAGCACCATAGCTGATTAGCCCGGCTCCTCCAATCCCAGTCACTATTGCTCCGATAAACAATAACCTCGATTCCATAATCCCTCCTGGTTACCTGTAAGGCAAGAGCCTTTTAATACGCTTCTGGTCGGCAGGAGATACAGGTAACATTTCATCATAAAGTCGTTTGGTTCTAGGAGCTTTTCTCCGCCTAAAGTGGCTTTTGCCACATTTGGTGCGCATAATCTTACCAGTACCGGTTACATTGAAGCGACTTTTTGCCCCTTTATGCGTTTTGAGCTTTGGCATTTGATTTCACCTCTTTAGATTTTTCTCGGGAGATGGGGGCAAGAACAGCAAACATATTCCTGACTTCCCCGGTAGACCAGTTGCTCACCATGGCCACATCCTTTAAAGATTCGGTTAACTTCTGGAGCACTTTCATCCCCATCTCAGGATAAATCCTCTCACGTCCCCTGAATCTCACCCTGACCTTCACTTTATTACCTTCCATTAACAACTTCCTGGTTATCTTAATCTTTCCCTGCAAATCATGCTCTTCTATCTTCGGTCTCAGCCGAACTTCTCTGAGTAACCCGACCCTTTGGCCTTTCTTTGCTTTGCGTTCTTTCTTAGTTTGCTCATATTTATACTTCCCATAGTCAAGAAACTTACACACTGGCGGACTCACCGTCGGTGCCACCTCCACTAAATCAATCTCATGCTCTCGAGCAAGCTGCATCGCCTTGGATAACGGCATTACTCCTAATTGTTCCCCCTCCTCACCAATGAGACGAATACTGCTGGCTCTGATTTGCAGATTCACCCGTAATCGTTTAACTATGCCTCATTACCTCCAGTGCGATTCACCTATAAGCTTTGATATCCGCCTTTATTATCGCTTTTACCTCCGAGAGAGACTTCTGCCCGGCATCCTGTCCATTTCTTAACCGAAGCGACACACCAGCTGAAGCTACCTCTTTATCACCAACCACAATCATATAGGGAACCTTCTCCAATTGCGCTTCTCTTATTTTCAAGTTCATCCTCTCCACACGGTCATCAACCTCGCTGCGAATCCCTTCGCCCTTAAGTTCGCTTCCCATTTGATGTGCATAATCATTATGGCGGTCCGCTATGGGAATTATTATCGCCTGAACCGGTGAAAGCCACACCGGAAAAGCACCACCATAATGCTCAATAAGACACGCCAAAAATCGCTCCATACTGCCTAACACTGTGCGATGTATCATTATTGTTTGATATTCCTTACCATCATCACCAATGTAGCAAACATTAAACCGCTGTGGCAAGTTAAAATCAACCTGGATAGTAGGACCCTGCCAGGAATGTCCCACAGCATCCCGGAGCTTAATATCTATCTTAGGACCATAAAAAACACCTTCACCAGGGTCTACCGTGTAAGGCAATTCAAGTCCCTCCAATACATGCCTTAAGGACTCGGTAGCTTTATCCCACATCTCCACCGTTCCAGTATATTTTTCAGGCTTCGTAGATAATAGCAGGTCATATTCATTAAAGCCAAAGGTGGACATCATAAATTGCGCCAGTTTGACCACGCCAGCTACCTCTTCCTCAATCTGGTCAGGACGACAGAAAATGTGGGCATCGTCCTGAGTGAAACCCCTTACTCGGGCTAGCCCATACAGGACACCGGCTCTCTCATAGCGATATACCGTGCCCAACTCGGCATATCTCAACGGCAAATGACGATAGCTGCGTATTCGGCTGTTATAAATCAGAATATGTCCCAAACAGTTCATCGGCTTTATGATGTATTGCTGCCCTTCAACCTCCATCGGGGAATACAGGTAATCACGGTAGAACTCCCAGTGCCCGCTTTGCTTCCACAAATCCAGCTTGGCAATATGAGGGGTGTAAACAATCTCATAACCTCGTTTGATATGTTCTCTCTTCCAGAAATCTTCTATTACTCCCCGTATCACGGCGCCTTTAGGATGCCAGCAGATGAGTCCTGGTCCAATTTCCTCATGTATGCTAAAAAGGTCGAGCTCCCTCCCCAGCTTCCTGTGGTCTCTCCTCATCGCTTCAGCTTGGCGAGCCAGGTAATCCGCAAGCTCTGCTTCACTCTCGAAAGCTACACCATAAATTCTCTGCAACATAGGGCGCTTTTCGTCACCTCGCCAGTAAGCTCCCGCTATATGAGTAAGCTTGAACGCTTTCATCTCCCCCGTAGAAGCAACATGGGGACCACGGCATAAATCGGTAAACGAACCCTGTTTATAAATAGTTACTTTTTCGTCAGGAATCTCATCGATAAGCTCCAGCTTGTAAGGCTGCCTGGCAAAAATCTTGCGTGCCTTCTCCTTACTTACCTCTTCCTTGATAAATGGCACATTCTGGACGATGATTGCCCTCATCCCATCCTCGATAACGGGTAAGTCTTCAGGAGTCAACGAACGTGGTAAATCAAAATCGTAGTAAAAGCCGTCCTCAATAGATGGGCCAATGCCAAATTTAGCCTCAGGAAAAAGAGACTCGACTGCCTCAGCCATAACATGAGCGGCTGAGTGCCGCATCCTCTCCAGCCAGTCACCTGGCTTTTTGTCTAAACTCTCGCTTTTCATCCCAAACTAAATAAAAAACCTTGCCAAAGAGGGAAGGATAGCAGAAAAAAGAATTTCTTTAAAGACTTGTCGACCGATTTACTCCCACTACATACAAATGGTGGGCGATACTGGACTTGAACCAGTGACCTCTGCGATGTCAACGCAGCGCTCTAACCACTGAGCTAACCGCCCAACGCGGCAATTGTAGCAACTACCTTCCTTCCTGGTCAACTTCATGTACTGGTTCATATGATTAGTGTCACTAACTCGTCTCTTATCATTGCGAGGCACACCTCCATGTCATTGCGAGGAGTGTTAACGGTTGCGAGGCGTAGCCGAAGCAAACTGGAGCACGAGATTCCTCGTTTCACTCGGAACAAGCTCCGCAATCTCAAAGCGAGATTCCTCGCTTTCGCTCAGAACAAGATTGCCACGCTTCGCTCGCAATGACAAGGAAGTATTTCTTAGTGTTATAAACATATAATGTGTTACCTATCTACCTGAACTAGAGCGCTCAATCAGGCTCTGTCCCGCCAGAAAGGCTTCCTTTAGCGCTGTAGGATGATTAACTATATCCCCTTTCTTATCTATCCCTGAAAAGAGCAACTCGCCGCCATAAGCTACATCCAATGTGGCAAACCAGCTTCTAACCGTAGCTATAGCAGGCTGGAATAAGTTAGAAGACGTGCCACTGCCCACCGAGATAAACAGTCCCTTACGTTTCCCGCTATGATTGAGAGCTACAGGAAGCTTAAGAACATACTTAATCACCCATAATGCCTGGCACCTGTCTATCATCGCCTTTGTTTGCGCTGTTACTCCCATGAAGAATATCGGGGATGCGAGGATTATAAAGTCGCTTCTCCTCAATTCCCCCGACAGCCATTGCATATCATCTTCTATGGCACACTTGCCTTCTGTTAAACATTGGTCACAATGACGACAGGGAGATATACTTAGCTCGCTTAAACAGACCGTTTTTGTTTGAGCCCCTTTGGCGGCAGCACCCTGCAGCGCTTGCTGTAACAGAAGGTCGGTATTACCGTTACGACGTGGACTGCCCGCTATACCAAGAAGGTAAGGAGAGGAAGTCACCATGCTAATAATATCAAAATTCAAAGATTAAAAATCAAAGTTACAATTCAAAATGTAACAATACTAAGTTCAAATCCTAAACCCTAAGCATCTAAATCCTAAACAAATCCCAATCCGTTAGCTAACAGACCATTTTTAAATTTTCTGTGTCATTTTGAGAGTGTTTACTAACCTCACCCCCTTTATCCCCCTCTCCTTGAGAAGGAGAAGGGGGAAAGACTTTAGAGAGGGGCTTTGCCCTCTCTTACCTACACTCCCCCTTCCCTTGCTAAGGGAAGGGGGCCAGGGGGATAGGTTGCTAAACAATCTCTCATTTTGCATTTTGACTTTTGATTTTTGCCTTCCGCTCTATTTCCGTCTACTGTTTATCTCATCTTTTATGAAAGTCACCAATTCACTTGTCTTTGTGCCCGGACCAAAAACCGCCTTTACCCCAATTTGCTGTAATGGAGACACATCCTCATCAGGTATTATGCCACCAGCGATGACCAGAACATCCCCCTTCCCTTCCTCTTTAAGACCTTCCATTACTGGCGGGAAAAGTTCTAAATGAGCACCAGATAAAATGCTCAAACCAACAACGTCCACATCCTCCTGAACTGCTGTCCTCACAATCATCTCCGGTGACTGTCGGATGCCGGTGTAAATTACCTCCATACCGGCATCGCGTAACGCTCTGGCGACCACTTTAGCACCGCGGTCGTGCCCATCAAGTCCTGGCTTGGCAACCAGCACACGAATTCTAGTTTTGCCCGGCATAGCTGACCCCCTCAATACTTCTGGCAAAGCTCAACAAGGACGCCTTTGGTCGACTTAGGGTGAATAAAGGCAACCATGCCTTCTACACCGCGGCGCACTTTCCGGTCAATCAAGCTAACCCCATTCCCGGAAAGGAAATCAAGTGCTTGTTCAACATTATCAACCTCAAAGCATACGTGATGCACCCCCTCCCCCCTCTTCTCCAGAATCTTCTCCATGTTACCTCCCGGAAGCGGCTCCAGAATCTCAAGCTTAGCATCACCACCTATATCAAGCATGGCTGTCTTCACTCCCTGCTCAGGAATAACTTTAACCTCGCTTGCTGTTGCGCCAAACAATTTCTGGTAAAGCTTGATGGTTTCATCTAAGTTACCTACTAAAATAGCTACGTGCCCAATTCCTTTAACCACCTTCCCTCCCATTAGAAAAATAAAAATTCCCTTTGAACCCCGAAAACATTGCGTAACACATCACATATCTCCCCTATGGTGGCATAAGCTTCCACACATTCGATAATCGCAGGCATAGTATTTCCTTTGCCCCGCGCTACTTCCTCCAACCTACTCAAAGTTTGTTTTGCTTTACCATTATCCCTTTCCTGCTTAAGCTTTGCCAACCTTCCTTTTTGCTTCGCCTCCATCTCCTGCTTGACCCTCAGCGTGCTGGCTATTTTAGATTCCCCGGTGACAAAGTCATTCACCCCCACTATTTTTTGCTTTCCCTCTTCCACCATCCTTTGATATTTATACGAAGATTGCTGAATTTCCCTTTGCTGATATCCTTGCTCAATAGCCGCTACAGCGCCTCCAAGGTCATCGATTTTAGCAATGTAATCAACGGCTTGTTTCTCCAGTTTATTGGTAAGAGATTCCAGGTAATAGGAGCCACCAGCAGGGTCAACAACATCGGCAACGCCATTTTCATAAGCCAGCAATTGCTGTGTTCGCACCGCAATGGTCACCGCTTCTTCCGAAGGCGTCCAGTAAGCTTCGTCAAAGGAATTAGTATGCAATGATTGTGTGCCTCCCAATATCGCTGCCAGAGCCTCGATGGCAGTCCTGACAATATTATTATATGGTTGTTGTGCCGTAAGGGTGCATCCCGCGGTTTGGGTATGAAAGCGGAGCATCCAGGAACGCTGGTCTTTAGCCCCAAATCTCTCCTTCATTATCCTCGCCCAGAGACGACGAGCCGCCCTGAATTTAGCAATCTCCTCAAAGAAATTAAGGTGGCTATCGAAGAAAAAAGAGACCCTTGGGGCAAAGGCATCTACATCCAGTCCGTTATCAATAGCTGCCTGCACATAGGCAATGCCATTAGCTAAAGTAAAACCAACCTCCTGAGCAGCAGTGCATCCCGCTTCCCTCATATGGTAACCACTAACGCTGATAGTGTTCCAGCGAGGAACATTTTCAGCACAGTAAGCGAATATGTCTGTAGTCAATCTCATTGAAGGACGTGGGGGAAAGATATAGGTTCCCCGAGCGACATACTCTTTGAGCACATCGTTTTGAATAGTGCCATTCAATTTAGCTGCCTCAACACCTTGTTTCCTTCCCAGAACTAAATACATGGCAAGCAAAATAGAAGCGGTAGAATTTATAGTCATCGAAGTGCTGACCTTATCTAAGGGAATGCCTTGAAACAGGACCTCCATATCCTGCAAGCTGTCTATCGCCACACCCACCTTGCCAACTTCCCCTCTAGCCAGGGAGTGGTCTGAATCGTATCCAATTTGTGTGGGCAAATCGAAGGCAACGCTCAGCCCGGTTTGACCCTGGCTCAGGAGGTAGTGATACCTCTGGTTGGTCTCCTCAGCAGTTCCGAATCCAGCATACTGGCGTATCGTCCATATCCTGCCGCGATACATATTAGGCTGGACACCACGAGTAAAAGGATATTCCCCAGGATATCCTAACTCCTGAGCGTAATGAATGTCAGCTACATCTTCAGGACAATATAGAGCATCTAGCTCTATGCCTGAGCTGTTCTCGAATTTATCCTGTCGCTCAGTATGCTTCTTCAGCAACGGAGTCAATATACTCTCACGCCATTCCGACTTGCTGTTGCTGGCCACAACTATCCCTTACCGAATTTATTTCTTCTCAGAGCTACCTCGGCTCAGAAATGGTGTCACCATATCTAACGGCAAGGGGAACAGTATAGTGTTTGTCCTTTCTGTAGCAATACCGGCTAATGTCTGCAGATAGCGAAGCTGTAACGCTATTGGTTGAGTGGAGATGATCTTCGCGGCATCTGCCAGTTTCTCCGCTGCTTGGTATTCACCTTCAGCATGAACAACCTTGGCTCTCCTTTCCCTTTCCGCCTCAGCCTGTGCTGCCATTGCCCGCTTCATTGTATCTGGCATCTCCACATCCTTAACCTCAACCATGCTTACCTTTATCCCCCAGGGATTCGTCCCCTCATCTACTATCACTTGCATCTTATCATTGAGCTTGTCTCGATGGGCTAACAGCTCATCCAGCTCAGATTGCCCCACCACATTTCTCAAGGTAGTGGTAGCAAGCAACGAAGTTGCCTTGATGTAATCAAGCACTTTAAGCACCGCATTCGAAGCATCAACGACACGGAAGTAAATCACCGCGTCAACTTTAACGGTAACATTATCCCTGGTGATGCATTCTTGTGCCGGAACATCCATGGTGATTACCCGAAGGTCAACCTTCATCATCCGCTCAACGAACGGGATAAGAAAAACAAGCCCCGGACCTCTAAGACCAACAAACCTCCCCAGGCGAAAAACTGCTCCTCGTTCATATTCTTGAACAATTCTGATAGCTGCTGATAGCAGTATTATCACTACTACAGCGATGACAAAATAAATAAGCAACGACATATTATTCTCCCTCCTTTTGTTTAGATTTTTTGGCCACCAATAATCGCAACCCCTCAACCTTGGTTATTATCACCTCCTCACCAGGCTCTATTTTGCCTCCTTCGCTTACCGCTGCCCATATCTCCCCCTCAGCCCGAACCGTGCCTTTCGGGTTAAGCGATGTCTGCGCCACCGCTATTTTACCCACCATGTCTTCAACACCCGCGGTAAGCTTTCGCCTTTGCCCCTGAATGATAGCATAGATAACAGCGATAATGACGGCTACTCCAAAGATTATACCGATAATAACTGGACCACTCATCTCTACATTCACCAGCTTATCCTTTCTTTAATTTCTTAATTACCCACAATTTCAAGCCTTCCACTTTGGTTATTATCACCTCCTCCCCCCGCTCCACCTTTTCCCCTTCAGTGGCAGCAGTCCATAGCTCCCCTTTAGCTAAAACCGTCCCATCAGGACCCAGAGGCGTTCTGGCTACTGCTATCTCGCCAATCATACCC
>MNYD01000033.1:0-14838 GCA_001872925.1 Dehalococcoidia bacterium CG2_30_46_19
ACTTTTGAGTGAGTTCATTGACTACCTTGTTTAATGTCTCCGCCTTTATCCCACTTTTGAGTGAGTTCATTGACTACCTTGTTTAATGTCTCCGCCTTTATCCCTTCAGTTTGGCATACAGCCTGATTACAATCATAGCGTTCCCAATCATCAGTTAATATTCTAAGCCCAAGTTCTACAGCCCTCTGTCTGACCTCTGTTCCAAAGAAGGGAGATAAAATATGGAACCCCCAGCTACCATCACCAAGGCTTTTGGCAAATTCTACACTCTGCCTCAAAGTATCTTCAGTTTCACCGGGAAGCCCAGCAATAAAAGAAGCAATGAAATCATACCCCGAATCTTGGCATAGCGTAATAGCCTCCCTTATTTTCGCTGGGGTAATTTTTTTATGAGCTAGATCCAAAATCTTCTGATTGCCACTCTCCACCCCAAAACACAGACCAAAGCATCCAGCTTGTTTCATCTTCTCCAGTAAAGGTTTATCTACTGAGTCCACCCGAGCATAAGCTCCCCACATAACATCTAGCTTCCGAGCAATGATTTCGTCACAGATGTCAGTGCAATGTTTATGGTTAACGGTGAAGAAGTCATCTTCGAAGGAAAGCAACCCAAACCCCAACTTTGTAAGGCTTTCCATTTCATCTACCACCAACTTCGGGGTACGGTATCTTACCTTTTTACCAACCATTCGGTGTCCCACACAAAAAGAGCAGCTGAAAGGGCAGCCTCTGCTTGTCGATAAACCGCAAGCAGACTGTAACGCTTGATATCTAGATATGGGAAGCAAATGCCTTGTTGGAAACGGAAGCTCATCCAAGTTCTGGATTAATGGACGCTCAGGAGTCACCACTATTTCCGAATCTTTTCTGAAAGCTATCCCCTTAACCTGGCTTAAATCTCCATCCTTTGCAATGGTTTCCACCAGCTCCACCACCGTTTCATCCCCCTCCCTTATCACCACAATATCTATAGATGGCGATTCAAGTAGCGTCTCCTCGGCACTAAAGGTGACATGGGGACCTCCCACAACAATAATAAGGTTTGGAGATATCTCCTTACAAGTCTGGGCAATCCGACGAGCTGCAGGATAATTCAGTGTAACCGACGTTATTCCCACGATATCAGGCTTAAATTTTCTTAGCTTTCTCTCAAGGTTTTGGGGAGAGTACTTGGTGACCAGAAAATCTAAAACCTGTACTTCTACCCCTTCTCGCTCCAACACTGCCGCTATGGAAGGTATGCTCAAGGCAACATGAAGCCCTTCAGCTTCTGGGTAAGGAGGATTTATCAATAAAACACGCATTAACGCCTTAAATCCTATAACGACTCTACATAAACTGGCTAATCTTACGCCTTTATCCAAACTAAAATCAATAATTTATGCCACAAGGTGGAAAATATCTTTGACGAGACTCTCCTCTCTGTTTATACTATACTCAAGTATTATGGAATTGCGTTTTGGCCCTGCTGGGATTCCCCTAAGTGCTAAAGACCGCTCTACTGAGGGTGGTATTCGGCGTGTGGCCGAGCTTGGGCTTGGTTGCATGGAGCTGGAGTTTGTAAGAGGAGTAAAAATGGGAGAGTCTGTTGCTCGTAGCATAGGAAAGTCAGCCAGGGAGAAAGGAATAGCGCTTAGCGCCCACGGACCTTACTTTATAAACCTGAATGCCAGGGAAGCCGAAAAAATAACCGCTAGCCAGGAAAGATTACTGCACGCCGTTCGAATTGCCTCTTTATGTGGAGCAAGAACCGTAGTCTTTCACGCTGCCTTCTACATGAATGACCCGCCAGACAAAGTGTATTCCGTGGTAAAGCAAAACCTGCAAGAAGTGCTGAACAAGCTAAAACTTGAACAAAACAAAGTTTGGGTTAGACCTGAAGTTACCGGGAAAAATACTCAATTCGGGACTTTACCGGAGGTATTACGGCTAAGTAGTGAGACCGAAGGGGTTGCCCCATGTATTGATTTTGCTCACTGGCATGCTCGCACCAGAAGATTCAATTCATATGGTGAATTTGCCAGCATACTAGAACAAACAGAGAATAAATTAGGAAGGGTAGCTCTGGATAATATGCATATACATGTTTCAGGAATAGCCTACGGAGAGAAAGGCGAAATCAAACATCTGAATTTGAAGGAATCGGATTTTGATTATGTTAGCTTGGCTAAAGCTTTGAAAGATTTTAATGTTAAAGGATTGGTTATCAGTGAGAGCCCTAACCTGGAAGAAGATGCCCTATTGCTCCAAGAAACCTATAACTCTCTTGGTTAACTCAACTTCGTGCTCACAATGATATAAAAGGGCTAATTTTTACATTTATGTCATAGTTGATATAATAAACATAAGATTATGAAAGCTAAATGGTGGCAAAGTGGTTTCTTTTACATACTGCTTCTAGTGGTAGTAATTAGCCTTATGTTTGTCGTTGTACCGAGGGTGCAACAAGGTCCCGAAGAGGTAGAGCTACCTGTGTTTATAAGCTACGCCAAGGAAGGGCAAATTGATACCATCAGGCAGGATGGAGACACCCTCATTGGTATCAAAGATAACAAGCAAGCATACACAACTGCCTTCCAGGGCAGTACCCTTGAGCTGTCTAATTATCTCAAAGAAGCTGGAGTAGAGGTTCCCATCGATGTTAAGCCCAGTAGCACCAACTGGGGGGTGATAGGATTACAGGTGATATTGCCTATGGTGTTACTGGGAGTATTGTTCTATTTCTTTTTCCGCTCAGCCCGAGGAGCAAGCATGCAGGCATTCAATTTCAGTAAGAGCCGTGCTCGATTAAGTTCTCCTGCCAACCCCAGAGTGACCTTTGCCGATGTCGCCGGAATTGAGGAGGCAAAAGAGGAGGTTCAGGAAGTAGTAGAGTTTCTCAAGTCGCCTGAGAAATTCCATGCCTTAGGTGCTCGGATACCTAGAGGCGTTCTCCTGGTAGGTCCGCCAGGAACCGGTAAGACTTTATTAGCCAAAGCCATAGCCGGGGAAGCAAAAGCACCTTTCTATTCCATCAGTGGCAGTGAGTTTGTGGAAATGTTCGTGGGTGTCGGTGCTGCCAGAGTTAGAGACCTATTTGAACAAGCAAAACGCACTACGCCAAGTCTCATTTTTGTGGATGAGATTGACGCCGTTGGGCGACACCGCGGCGCTGGATTAGGCGGCGGTCACGATGAAAGAGAGCAGACCTTAAATCAAATTCTCGCCGAGATGGATGGCTTTGATACTAATACCAATGTTGTCGTCATAGCTGCCACCAACCGTCCTGACATCCTCGACCCTGCTTTGTTACGCCCGGGACGTTTTGACCGTCATATCGTTATTGATACCCCGGATATCAAAGGACGTAAAGCTATCTTGGAAGTGCATGCCAAAGGTAAGCCATTGGCACCGGGGATTGACCTTGAAGTAATAGCCAGACAAACGCCCGGCTTCAGCGGTGCTGACTTAGCTAATCTGCTCAATGAAGCTGCTCTTCTAGCAGCCAGACACAACCGCAAAGATATCAGCATGAAGGAGCTTGAGGATTCCGCCGACAGGGTTATCGCCGGTCCGGAAAGAAAAACCCGCGTAATTACCCAAAATGAAAAGAAAACCATTGCATATCACGAAAGCGGACATGTGTTGGTAGCCAAGATGTTGCCCAATGCTGACCCGGTGCACAAAGTCTCTATCATCGCTCGAGGGATGATGGGAGGCTGGACACGTTTCCTGCCCACTGAGGAGCACCATCTCTGGACTAAACCTCAACTCGAAGATAGGTTAGCAGTTAGCTTAGGTGGGCGAACTGCTGAAGAAATCGCCCTCGGTGAGATAAGCACAGGAGCACAAAATGACCTGGAACAAGCAACTAAATTAGCCCGCAAAATGGTTACTGAATACGGGATGAGCGATAAACTAGGACCACGAACTTTAGGACAAAAGCCCGAATATGTCTTCCTGGGTCGCGAGATTACCGAGCAAAGAGACTATGGCGATAAGATAGCTAACGAGATAGATGAAGAGGTACACAATCTTATTCAGCGCGCTTACTCCACTGCTAAGAAAATCCTGACCACCAATAAAGCAAAACTAAAGGAAATAGCAACCCTTCTCATCGAACGAGAAACCTTGGAAGAACCTGACCTAGATAAGCTATTTGAAGGGCTATTGCCAAAACCCACCGCCAGCTAGGTTTTTCATCTTTTCCTTTGCACAACGTAATGAGCCAAATCAACCAGATGTGAGCGAAGAAACTTATCAGGCAAAATTTCCAATGCTTGGCAAGCTTGAACGGAAAAATTGTGAGCGATATCAAGACAGTCTTGAATAACCGTTGCTTGGCAAATCTTTTCCCTAGCCAATTCTATATCTTCAGCAATTTTACTTCCTAAAGTTTTCTTCACCGTGTCATCATCAGGATAGCGCTCCAGAAAGATTATGGTTGGTAAAGTCAGTACTCCTTGACTTAAGTCAGAGCCCGGAGGCTTACCCAGCTTCGCCTCATCACCCATAAAGTCCAGAATATCATCCACAACCTGAAAAGCCATGCCCAAATTATAGCCATAATCACCTAAACCTTGAATTGCCTCCCGGGGAGAATTAGCCAAAATCGCTCCTGCCTCTGCCGCCGCTGAAAAAAGAGAAGCAGTCTTAGCTGCAATCCAACGATAATAATCATCCCTACTCTGTTTCTTATCAAAGGAAAGCCCCTTTTGTCTTAACTCACCTGAAGAAATGACCATAACAGTGTTACTGAAAAGCTTCATAACCTTAATATTTTCCGTTCTTGCCGTTAATTCAGCACATTTACCTAACAGATAATCTCCCACCAATACCGCACTTGTATCACCCCATAATTTGTTCAGTGTTACTTTACCACGTCGCTGTGGCGAATTATCCACAACATCATCATGAACCAACGTAGCGGTGTGTAGCAGCTCTATCGCCGTGGCTACGGGAAGCAAAAGTCCCAAATCGTAGTTATAAAACTTCCCGCTAAATAGAGTAAGGGCAGGACGAATCCTCTTACCACTGGTTTTGACTATATAGTTCAGTAGTTCCTTTAGAATGGGCATATCAACATCGGCAACTGCGACTAAACTCTCCTCCACCTTCTGCAGGTCTTCCCGGATAGGTTCATAAATACTATCAAGCTCCATTTATCTCACCAGTTGCATATTGAGCCAAGTTGACTACTTTCCCGGTCAGCAACATCCTCATCCAACTTGCTAAATAGTGGCTGTGGTTGGCACAGTTTTTGTCCCTCCGCTGGCAACTGAAATCTCCAACCGTTATCAATGAGGCTTCCTTCAAAACCAAGAAGAGAGTGAAGCTTTTCAGAACTGAAGGGGAGAAAGGGATAAAGAGCAGTTTTCAACGCTGATAGACTCGATATTGCAGTATAAATAGACCTGGCTGAAGCCTGGCGGTTCTCCTTAATCGTTCTCCACGGGGCTTGGTCGTCAAGATAACGATTTGTCTCCTGGGCCAAAGACATAGCCTCTTTAATCGCCTCCTTGAATTTACAGTGGTAAAGCAACTTACCTACCTCATTGAGCATTATCTCCATTTTATGAAACAATGCCTCGCTCTGTGAGTCAAGTTCACCTGGCGAGGGCACCGCTCCATCAAAATTGCGATAAGCGAAGCTGAGAACACGATGAACCAGATTACCATAGGTAGCTACCAGTTCATTATTATTTCGCCGAACGAACTCACGCCAGGAAAAATCACTATCCGCGGTATCCGGCATATTCACTGATAAAATATACCGCAATGAGTCAGGGTCATACCGCTCCAGATAATCAGGAAGCCAAACCGCCCAGTTACGGCTGGTAGAAAGTCGTTTGCCTTCTATAGTCAAAAATTCGTTAGCGGGAACATCATAAGGTAGATTTAACCCACCATAGCCCATCAGCATCGCTGGCCACACGATGGTGTGAAAAAAGATGTTATCTTTACCTACAAAATAAAAACTTTTTGCGTCTCCCTCCCAGAAACACTTCCATGCTTGCTCATCATGGTGTAGTTTTGCCCATTCTTTACTTGCCGACAAATAGCCAATAACTGCCTCAAACCAGACATAGATTCGCTTTTCCTCGAATCCTGATTGTGGCACGCTTACCCCCCAATTCATGTCGCGAGTTATTGCCCTATCCTTTAACCCTTCATTCAAAAATTTCCATGTAGTGCCAGCCACATTTTTCCGCCAGTGAGATTGAGTTGCTACCCATTCCTTCAACCTATCCTGAAAAGCGCTGAGGCGTAGAAAGAAATGCTCTGAAGATTCGAACCGCGGTGAACTGCCACAAAGAACACAATGTAAATCCTTGAGCTCCGATGGATTTAACGGCCGTCCACAATGGTCACACTCATCCCCCCTTGCCTCAGAAAAACCACAGTAAGGACACACCCCTTCCAGATAGCGGTCAGGAAGAAAACGTCGACACTCAGGGCAGTAAGCCTGGAGTGCTCTATCCTTATAAAGATAACCCTTATTGAGCAGGGTCAGGAAAATATCATGCACAACTTGAGCGTGGTTTTGAGTGCCTGTGGTAGTAAATAAATCAAAAGAAATGCCCAACTTTTGCCAGCAATCCAGGAATTGTTGGTGATATTTGGACACTATCTCTTGTGGAGACCTGGATTCCTGGCCAGCACGAATTAAAATTGGCGTTCCATGCTGGTCACTACCCGAGACCATCAGCACCTCGTTGCCCTTAAGACGATGATAACGAGCAAAGATATCCGCAGGCAAGTAGGCTCCGGCAATATGCCCAAGATGCAAAGGACCATTAGCATAAGGCCAGGCTACACCGATGAGAATACGCTCTTTCAAAATTTCCCCAAAGGAAATACTCTATCATACCTTCCATCTCTAGAAAAGGAAGTCCGAGCAGATTGACCCGATGAGGAGAATGGCACCCCATACGGTTACATCTTTCATGATACAACAACCTAAAGTTGCGTTACCTACTTAAATGATTTGACACGCCTTTGCCAGGTGATTTAATCAGAGAAAAAGTTTGTTGTAACATTGAATAGAGACTTTTAATCGTTTGTTTATCCTTAAATAGCGCCACCAAAGCTAAAACGATATAAACAGCTGAATAGCCATAGCGTACCCATGGGTTAGGAAAAGCTAATTGAGTAATGAAAAGGAAGAACAACGTCAGGGCTCCCCATGCTGGAAGCCTCAATCGAGCCAGAATGCTTAGGGCGAAGAGTGATTGGGCTGAGGTAAGCAGTATTTCCTCCACTTGGCGACCATCCAGGAGCAGGACCCCAGGTGCTCCCCGGGAAATACTATAAACTATAGGCATGGTTGCTACTAGCAGAGTCCATTGGTTAACTTTAGAGGAAACGAGTGTTCCTAAAGCAGCACCACCATTGTTACCTAAAACAAAGATTACCGCTATAGCGATCTCCGGAGCTTCCGAAGCCAGGGGCGCTAGCCATTGCACTAAGATGAATTCTTCAATCCCCCATGCTTTTCCCATCCCTAGCAGCCCTTCAGCAAAAGGCTCGGCTGAGGCTAAAATAGCCACCGCAGCAAAAATAAATAGACCAATGGTCACAGTCCGTCTTATTCCTTTACTAAGACAGCCTATACTAACCGCTGGCCCGGTAAGCTCAGGTGGCTCAACTTCACCTCGAGAACTTGTCCGCATATAAAGAATGAAAAGAGTCAGCAAAAAAATACTGTCTATCAAAGACAATGTCCCTTTGATAGGGATAATAAATGAATAAAGAGTAGCTAAGAGTAAGAAACTAAGCTCGGTTGTCTGCTCCTTACCGACTTCGATAGTCCTTCTTTTTTTTAACCAAAAGAGAAAAGCTACCAGAGACCAACCAATGCCAATGAGCAATCGGTTGGCACCTGTCATGTTTGCTGTAACGTAGGGTATATACTGAGCATTATTGCCTGCTGTCCACGCAAAATAGGCATCGACAACATATTCAGGAAGTACAGCTATCAAGGCTATCAGAGCTAAAGCCAGTGCCTGAGATATATCCATTTGGGCAACTTCGCATGCCCAACAAAGCAGAAACGCTGCTCCCAGGATAGCCAGGCCAAAAATCATAGCTTCAAACTGAGGTGAGATGTGTATCCCGTAGAGTCTCAGCCATAGCCCTGGGATAGTAATGAGGACGGCTATTGCCAGGAAAAGCCAGTTTTTTATTCCATAATTTGTCTTCAATTCAGCAATGCTATAATACTATAACAGTTTAAGATTGAGGAGAGGTGACCGAGTGGTTTATGGTGCCGCTCTCGAAAAGCGGTGGGTAGCAATGCCTCGTGGGTTCGAATCCCACCCTCTCCGCCAAACATCAACGAGGAGAGGATATTAGGAAATACATTGGTATTGATACCAAGGAAGGGATTATCAGACGGTTCTCTGAATATGTATCTTCTGTAAAGGCTGTTTTTTTACCAGCGTTGGTATTGATTTTGTCTTTGGTTGAAGGGAAGGACCATATGTATGGGATGCAACAGGTTCAAAGCGCCTGATTAATTGTCACTGTAACGACAGCGTTTTTAACTGCGGACATAAAAATCCCAAGGTTATCCAAGCCCTTATAGAGAGTCTCAAGGAACTTGATATCGTCAACCATCACCTCATCAGTGAGCAGCGAGGTCTTCTAGCTGAAAAACTAGCGGAGCTTATTCCAGGTGATATCCAGGTGATATCAAGTATACCTTTCCATCCTTCATAGATAAATCCTGTCTGGCTTGTGGCAAAGCGACCTTAATTGCTCAAAAGGTACTTTTTAACTACTTATCTCCTCTTCAATGGGTACAGGTTTAAATAGGGGCTTTTTCATGAAGAATTTTGTCCAGATTACTGAATATGTAAACAGCACTGCAAGCACACCTAGCCCGGCAAGAATCACTTTCGAGCCTGCAAACACAATAATTATCAGCGCAAACGCTAATCCAATGATTTGGGGGGCTGGATATAGTGGCACTTTATACGGCCTTTTTGCTTTAGGATATTTACGCCTCAAGATAATTAAGTCAACACTTATGATAGCGTACATGATTATCCAGACCCAAGCAGCTACTTCAATTAGAAACTCGGGTTGTTCCCCAATGAATATAGAGTATATAAATAGAGGGAACGTAAGGCCTAGAACAAGAAGTATTGCCCACCATGGGGTTCTGTACTTGGGATGTAGATATCCAAACTTACTTGGAAATAACCCGATCGTAGCCATGCTATAATATACCCTTGGAATTTCTGCAGCAGCTGCATTCATCGTAGTCAGGGATACTCCAAGAGCAGCCACCAGCATAGCCACAAGGCCTAGCTTACCAAAGAGTGTTTGTGCTATCACAATATGAGGGACACTCGTGGCTAACACAACGTCAGGTTTAACATACATAACTCCCGCTAGCCCAAAAATGGCGAAGCAACCAAAAATTGTAGCGATGGCAAATGGTATAGCCCTCGGCAGCGTCTTAACAGGGTCCTTTATTTCTTCTACTAACGGTGTTATCCAATCTAGGCCCATAAAGCAGAATATTCCTAGAAGCATCGTCATTTCTAAAATGTCCATAACGCCCACTCCTTGTGGTATAAATGGTGCAAAGGGGTGAGGTGAAATAACAGTACCGCTAGCAAACCCCGAAATTCCAAATATCCCCAGAAGTAGGATAATAATCACCATTATGGCGGCAAGTGCTAGCTGAACTACTCCTGAAACTCCGATGCCCCTAAAATTGAGAAAGACAAAAATGGCAGCGAAAATCAACGGAAATATCCACCAGGGTACACCCGTAAACACAAAATCACTAAATAGGTGTCCAAGGATCATGAATTCGACAGGTCCAATAAATATAAAAACTACTAGGTATACAAGGCCTATAGAAATTCCAGGCACTCTACCTAAAGCAGGCATCGTGTAAAAAGCTGCTGCACCGGCCTTGGGCAGCATTAAAGCAAGTTCCATGAATGATGTGACAAGGCAGAATACTATGATGGCTGCGGCTGCTAAGGGTACAAGGAATCCGGCCCCCAGATGAGCAAAACCATACATAGTAGCCAGACAGATACTCCCTGATATTGTCAAACCAATACAAATAGCCCAAGTAGGCCAAAATCCTAAAACTCTTTTAAGACTCTCTTTTTGTTCCATAACTTAGTTATTCCTTTCTACTTACAATTCAAGTAAATGCCATAGCAATCTTCGCTTAAGCCGCCCTCTCAAGCCAATCACCAATATCTTAGGTTATCTCCTGAGACGCCTCGCCGATGTGTCCCCTAAATTCAACTATATCTCAGCATCTATGATTAACCGCAAAATTCGTTATACTTCCCTCTCCGGGAGAGTCCGGGGGAGAGGGAAAAATTACAGTCATCTAACTTCTCCCTTTAAGGGAGAGGAATTTATGTGAAATTACATCCAAAAGCATAATCCTGAAATGCTAGAGATTAGCTTCTATTATGTTATAAGGAGATGGGTTCTGCCTTAGTTTCCTCCACGGGTATATCCTTGATTAACTCCTGGAAAAATATCTTTGGGTCAACAATGCCCTCGGGAGCAAACACACCCTTCCCTTTAATCTGTCCTTGGGGGAACATTAAAACTCCCAGCACTGCCGGCAAGGAGGTAATCAAGTCTGCTGCAGCACCACAACCATAAACATATCGCATAGGTTTACCCTGCCTCTCCCCTTTTACCGCAGTCCTGAGCACTACCCCGGTGAGACCAAATTCTCCATACGGCGCTACCTCCTTTAATATAGCCTCTATGTCTTCTGGAGCAGCCAACTCCGCCATATCTAAAAATAAGCTGGTCACAATACTTCTAGCAGACATTGAAATCCCGCCTATGGTAACTTCTTTCAAGCTGCTAAGACCAGCCGTGACAAAAAATTTTGCGGCCTCGGCAAGCATATCAGGCCAGATGCCACCTTTATTGCATACCATTTTCACCCCTTTTATGTATCTCGGGATGGTTATCGGCTCAGGATGCCCGACATGACAGACCTGAAACCTGCCTATCGGTGGAACGAATTCAATTATTTCCGGTCCTGAGTTTGCCTTAATTTCCACCCATTTGCTATCCTGGTAAGTCAACACCTTTCCAGTAACAGCATGGAAATAATGGTCAACAATTGCCGGCCCTTGTGTGGGGTCCACCCCACTCCACGCCCAGGAGGTATGAACTTCATCCACTCTATCCAACTTGTTGGCACCATACCGCGCCATTACATTCGTTATCCCCGGCGTGGCTCCCAAACCTATTATTATAGTAACACCGGCCTTCCTAGCCTCACTATTAAGATTAAGGCAGCTTTGCGTGGCGTCCCAGTCATCGCATATATCTACCAGGTTTGTTTTTGTCTCTATGGCAGCCTTCACTACCTTTTCACCAAAAACATGGAATGGCCCAAGTGTGCTCAACACAACATCGGCACCTTTCATCACATCAACAAGGCTTTTATGTTCACTGGCATCCACCATTTTCACCGATGTTTTACCGCCTACCTCGGTAGCAAGCTTGTTAGCTGCCTCAACATTCTTATCGGCGATGACCACCTCGATATCAGGTGCTCTCTTCGTTAACTCACGCACCCCACAAGCTCCGATATGCCCTGCTCCTCCTAAAGCAACTACTTTCATTTTTCCTCCTTTCAACTTTTTTATTTAGCCTTTCCTCTCGTGCCTTCTTTTAGTTTCTGTTTCTAGCTACTATTAGATTATATTTTCACTTCCTTTTATTTATTTTGAAGCATAATAATACACTCCTTATACCAAATACAATACCAAAAGGCCCAGCGATCTAAACTTCCCCCTGCTTACACTTTCCCCCTAGATTGGATGGTTCTTGATCATTTGTATGCTAAGTCTAAACACCTAACCTTTCCGTGAGTTCCTTAACATGAGCTTTAGATTTTTCCAATCTCTGCGATGACATCTCATTAAGCCATAAATGGTGGAAAAACAGGAGAATTACTGTGTTGACACACCATCCTCACTGGATTAAGATTCAAATGCTTATCCTGACATGCTAAAAAATTCTTCAATTAGAAAGTTTTACAATTGTCTCACCAGGGATAAGAAATAAAACATAATAGGAGGTTAAGCTTTATGATATCAATCGGGAGTTCAAAAATTAACGGGATTGTGGAACGGGAAGAGTCGCGCTATGTAGCAGAACGACCAAAATCACGGGCATTATTTGAGAGAGCGAAAAAGTCTCTCCTTGGGGGTGTCCCGATGACCTGGATGAATGTTTGGCCAGGGCCTTTTCCCGTCTTTGTAAAGGAAGGGAAAGGGACCTATTTGACGGATGTGGATGGCCATCGTTACCTTGACCTGTGCCTTGGGGATACCGGAGCGATGTTCGGATACTCGCAGACAGCGGTGTTCGAAGCAATAAAGGAGCAGATGCCCAAAGGTATGGCCCACATGCTTCCCACGGAAGACTCTATCTGGGTCGGGGAAGAATTGAAGAGACGCTTCAAACTGCCATACTGGCAGATTGTGATGACAGCTACGGATGCCAACAGGTTTGCAATCCATGTAGCCCGCCAGGTAACCGGACGGAAGCTGACCCTGGTATATAATGGTTGCTACCATGGCAGTGTGGACGAAGCATTAGTTGCTATCTTTGAGGGAACAACCATCAACAATCCTTATAGCATGGGTCCACTCCTGGATAATCCTGAACAAATGACGCGTGTAATCGAATTTAATGACATTGCTGCATTAGAGAAAGCACTGTCACCCCGGGATATCGCCTGTATGCTGGCAGAGCCGGCAATGACAGATGTAGGGATAATCCATCCTGCCCCCGGTTATCATGAAGCTCTAAGGGACCTGACCCGGCGTTTTGGCACCCTGCTCATTATGGATGAAACACATTCCCTTTGTGCTGGTCCAGCAGGGCTCACCGGTGAATTGGGTCTTGAGCCAGATATGTTAGTGCTTGGTAAGGCAATTGCGGCAGGATTTCCGGCAGCTGTTTTTGGCTTCAGCCAGGAGATTGGCGATAAGCTCAATGCCCGCATACCATGGCAAAATTTCTTCGGCTTTGGAGGAACATTGTCCGGCAACGCAACAGCAGCAGCCGCGATAAAGGCAGCACTCAAGCGTGTCATAACCCAGGCGAATTATGACAAGATGATTCCTCTTGCTCAGCGTCTAGCCGAAGGGATCGAGAAGATAATAAAGGATGCTGACCTACCCTGGTATGTTGCCCGCCTCGGCTGCAGGGTAGAATTCCGCTTCCGAGCGACTCCGCCAAAGAATGGAAGAGAGGCCCTCTTCGAAGAGGATGCTAGTAACCAGGGGGATTTGTTGAAAGACGGACTGACCGGGCCGCTTGAGAAACTGATTCATCTATATTTAGCCAACCGCGGCATCTTACTCTCGCCATATCATGACATGGCATTAATCTCCCCCGAAACTACATCTGCTGATGTAGACTACTATCTCAAGATACTAGCTGAATGCGTAAACGAGTTGATTGCTTAGTATGATATGAATAAAATTTAAATAATAATGGGACAGATCTTGATATCACATCCAGGTTGGGATTGATGGGCAGATATCTAACCAGAGCTTATTGATATCGCAAACAGATTCTTTACCACAGAGGCAAAGGAGCCAGGCATAGCTCCTGTTACACAAAAGGAAGTGCGCTCATATTACAGGCAAGATGCCATGATATGGAGGATATATACCCTGCTCTTCGGGAACTTGACCGCTTTATCTATACCAGAATACTGCACAAACTGTACGTGTATATACTGCCCGGTAAAATAAAACGGTGAGTCTTTGCTTGGAAGGCAGGCTAGTGACAGAATTTAATCTATGATGAAGAAGGGGATAATGCAGTATACTTAAAGCATATTGTGAGTCCAATATGGAGAGGTGCTGGAGTGGCCTATCAGGCGCGCCTGGAGAGCGCGTGTCGGATTTTCCGACCGTGGGTTCGAATCCCACCCTCTCCGCCAGGAATGTGGAAGGAAAGTTCGTGTATACCGAAGCTAGGCGAAACGGCGGGCATAATAAAAAGAGGGTACAATGGCTAATCAAAAGATAAGTTTTAAAACCGAAAAAGAGCTTCAGGAAGTAATCTTGCAAGAAAAAGCAAGAGGAACTCTTGATTTAGAAATTGGAAAGATGTATGGAGTCACATTTAGATATATTGAACGTCTTATTACTAAATCACAGGGTATTAACATTAGTTCTTTAAAGGTTTCTAAAAAAATAAAAAACCTTTATCCAAAAGATTTTAAGGAAGAACAAACTACGGCCTGGAGTTTTAAGCAACGAGGCAATTGGGCAACTCATAGTGGGGAATACAGAGGAAACTGGTCTCCTTATATCCCAAGGAATGTGATTCTTAAATATTCAAAGCCTGGCGAGTTAGTTTTAGATTATTTTTGTGGTGCTGGAACAACTGTTGTAGAATGCAAACTTTTGGGAAGAAGGTGCATAGCTTTTGATATTAACGATAAAGCTATTGAATTAGCAAAGAAGAATGTAGATTTTAATGCATCGTTACAACAACTTACCTTAATTGACGAAAAAAAACATCCTCAAATTTATGAACCTGAATTATTGGTCGGCGATGCCAGGGATTTATCATTCTTGCAGGATAACTCGGTGGATTTGATCTGTGCTCATCCTCCTTATGCAAATATAATTCATTACACTGACTCCAAAGAAGGAGATTTATCATTTTTTGATATAGATGATTTTTTAAAAGAAATGACTAAAGTTGCTAAAGAGAGCTTTAGAGTACTGAAGCCTGGAAGACAATGTGCTATCTTGATAGGGGATACACGTAGGAAGAAACATGTAATTCCTTTAGGATTTAAACTTATAAATGTTTATC
>MNYD01000033.1:14913-15005 GCA_001872925.1 Dehalococcoidia bacterium CG2_30_46_19
CTAATAGCATAAAATACAATTTTCTACTTTTGGCTCATGAGTATTTACCAATCTTTGAGAAACCCAAGTTGTCTGTTCCTTCAAGTGTAAGA
>MNYD01000033.1:15019-15104 GCA_001872925.1 Dehalococcoidia bacterium CG2_30_46_19
TTATGATTTGTTAATTCCCACAGTAGAGAAACCACCGCTAAAGAGAAAATTGGACGAACTTGAGACCACAACAGCATGGATTTTA
>MNYD01000058.1 GCA_001872925.1 Dehalococcoidia bacterium CG2_30_46_19
CATTAAAAGAAGGAGGTTCCAATGAAAGGAGTTGCGACTGTGGCTGTGATATCAATACTGATGGTCTCTTTGATAGCTGGCTGTGGTGGGGTATGTGGTGGGGTAGAGGTCTACACTGACTCCGAGCAGGTGATAAACACCACCGTTAACCAGGAGTTTATTATCGCTTTGGACTCAAACCCTACTACCGGTTATGGCTGGGAGGCAAGTTACGACGAGAATATGCTTAGCCTGGAAAAAGAGGAATATAGTCCAAATATAGTCCAGACGAAAAGGAACCGGGGCTGGTTGGTGCCGGTGGGACTCAGTATTACCATTTCAAGGCGCTAAAGGTGGGTGGAACCGAGATAACTGTTACCTATAAACGCTCCTGGGAAACGGAATATGCCGAGCAGAAGGTATTTACCGTTGATATAAAATGATGCTTTAAGAGATTGTTTAGCAACCTATCCCTGACCCCCTTCCCTTAGCAAGGGAAGGGGGAGTGTAGGTAAGAGAGGGGGATAAAGGGGGTGAGGTTAGTAAACACTCTCCTTTAAGTCGTTTGGGCATGGACTAATAGCTGACATACAGACGCTTGTTTTATTACCTGATTGCCCAAAAATAGCGATCTGTGACACACCACTGCATTATTTAAAACGCTCGTTCGCACGCGTCGTCTCCTCGTGCAATTTTGCCGTGGCAAGTATCAAAGCGACAAATTCCGTCCCGTGATAATTCATTGCAGTCCTGAGGTTAGAAAAGAAAAATCCTCCCTGGGTGGGAGGTCTATAATGGCAGGTTATGAAAGATGATCGGTTGTCATTCGACCAGCTGGACTCTTGAAAGGTAGGCATGAATAGCTATGAAAAGATACGCAAGAGGGCGTAGATAAGTAAGTTAATCTGCTGGATTAGATTCTTGTCCTAAAGTTCCCAGACGCTAATCAGTTGCTGGTAATCAATAAGTCCACTTTCGGCTACGTTTTCGATCTCAATTCCAGCCTCAACAGCTGCTGCTACCGGGTTCAGCCCACCCAGTTGCACGACACCAATCCGATTCAGACCCACGGGAATCTGACAAAGTGGCTCGCTAGTATTGCCTACGGCGTAAACCCCATGGATGCCAGCCTCCTTGAGCAAGGCAATCTTCTCCTCCAAGATTCCCCTCGCTGGTGCTGGTATTGTACGGAAGACACCTAGTATCTTACCGTTGCCTGTCTTCGCAGCCTCGCTAACAGTAGTCATCCTGGCACGAATAAATTGCTCGGAGGGATCGAGAGAGGTACCAGCATAATCGACTATGGCCACAAAGCGCCTTGGCTTTGAATTCCTAGCTTCAAGCAGGCCCCCGAATCTATAGTCTGTAGGGACACCAGCCTTCAGGAGTACCCCATTTATAACCACGCTACAAACAGTAGCCAAGCCAATTTTCCCACTGGGGATAACCACGGAACCAAGTTTTTCCCCCTCAGACGCTGTGGCCACCAACTCACTAACACAGATTCCTGCCTTGAAAGCATCCTTCATAGCTGATAGTGCTGCGGTGAGCTTCTCCTTGTCAATAAGAGAGGTATTTATGGATAGCTGGCCAGTTCTTTTTTGAGGGTCGAAAGTGGTCTGGAAGGCTAACATCTCGAGCTTCTCGCGTATGAAACCGAGTTGTTCTGGGGCAAGTGCTTCCCTAACCTCCTCGAGTCCAGCCCTAGTGATCATTCTGCCATCCTGACCTACCGGCTGGGTATAACCACGCTCGTCCGCTATCCGAAGATGATATCTAACTGCTCTTTCACTTAAAAAAATACCGCGGCGCTCAAGTTCCCGAGCAATTGTAATTGACCCCACAGGTTCCAAAGATTCACTCAAGATCTTTAGAATAGATACTATCTTTCTTTCTGTCTCAGAGCCAGCACCCTGAACCACACGAGTCTCCTTTAACTTCTAACATAGCCGATAGTCATTATAGCACCTCCACCCCAGAAGCTGAATACCATTGAGCATAGCCACAGATGGCTAGTTCAGGGAACGTAAGAAGGTCAGCACCTAGAGACTTGCCTTCAACAATCGCTTGCAGAATCCTCTGTGTGTTACCTCTAAAATCGCCAACCGTAGTGTTGATCTGCACCATGCCAATGCGCAGTCGATGCATGCTCATTCTCCAAACCTACTGCTCGGATTTTAAAGAATTGGCAGGTATCTATCAAGCTCATAGTCAGTAACATGGATGCGATAGCGGTCCCATTCGATCTTCTTATTGTTAATAAAAGCATTAAAGACATGGTCACCAAGGGCCTCTCGCACCAGCTTGCTTTTTTCGGCGAGTTGAATCGCCTCCAAGAGGCTGCCTGGCAACTGGCCTATGCCCCGTTTTTTTCTTTCCTCGTCTGTCATATGATAGACATTTTCTTCTACCGGCGGTGGTGGTTCCAATCCCTCCTCAAGTCCTGCTAGTCCGGCAGCCAGCATCACGCTGAAACAAAGGTAAGGGTTACACGCTGGGTCAGGAGAGCGAAGCTCAAATCTTGTCTCCTTCTCCTTCCCAACCTTATATACTGGGAGACGGATGAGGTCAGAGCGGTTACGCTGTGCCCAGGAAATATAAACCGGCGCCTCCCAACCTGGCACCAACCGCTTGTAAGAGTTGACCCACTGACTGGTAACCGCGGTAATTTCAGGGGCGTATTTTAGTAGTCCAGCAGCAAAGCTCAAGCCAACTTTGGAAAGATAGTACCTACCCTTCGGGTCAAAAAAGGCGTTGGCATCACCCTTAAATAATGACTGGTGGACATGCATGCCGCTACCATTAATTCCAAAAACAGGTTTGGGCATAAAAGTAGCATAAACCTCATGCTTCAGCGCTATTTCCTTGACTACCAAGCGATAAGTCATCACATTATCGGCCATCGTCAGGGCATCGGTGTAATGCATATCTATCTCATGCTGACTGGTAGCGACTTCGTGATGGGATTTATCAATGGCGACGCCCATCTCCTCTAGAGCAAGAATCGTATCCCTTCGCAGGTCAGTGGCGGCATCGTGAGGGTCCATGTCAAAATATCCACCAACATCCAGAGGCTCGGTTCCTTTGTTATCCTTGAAATAGAAGTATTCCAGCTCCGGACCAACATAGTAGGTATAACCCATATCTGCAGCCTTTTTGAGGTTCTTTTTCAGCACATATCTCGGGTCGCCCTCGAAAGGCTCTCTACTTGGGGTGAAGATATCACAGAACATTCTGGCTTCCGCCGCATGTTCCTTAGGTCTCCAGGGAAGGAGCTTGAACGTAGACGGGTCGGGCATGGCTATCATGTCGCTCTCATCAATACGGACAAACCCTTCAATTGATGAACCATCGAATCCTACCCCTTCCTCTAGGGCCTCCTCTAACTCCTCTACCGGTATAGCAAAGCTTTTTAGGAAACCCAGTATGTCAGTGAACCACAACCTCACGAACCTTACATCGTGCTCTCTTGCCATCTCGATGGCGTGTTCCTTGCTTTCCTCGAAGTTTCTCTTTTGCATACTTTCCCTCCTTTTTCTTTTGTAATCTATATAACGTTTTCATGTTTTGCTATTTCTCTACGACCTTCATTTCTTCTCAGATTGCATTGTCGCCCTCCTCGCCAGTTCTGACACGCACTGCATTCTCGACCGGGAGGACAAATATCTTGCCATCTCCCATCTCACCAGTCCTAGCAGCACTGGTGATAGCATTCAGTGTTCTGGCCACATCTTCGTCAAGCACGACAAGCTCGACCTTAAGCTTGGGCAAAAAATCCACTTTATATTCTCCAACGCGCCATTGTAAAATGAGACCTCCTTCCCGGCCATGACCGCTGACCTCGCTTACGGTTATGCCGTAGTAACCGCTATTTTGAAGAGCGGCTCTCACCGCATCCAGCTTTTCCTCTCGGATAATCGCTTCTATCTTCTTCACCGCAACATTCCTCCGTAGGCCCTTTCACCATGTTGTGAAATATCCAGCCCTACCGTTTCTTCTGTGGCATTCACCCTTAGCCCCATGGTAACATCAACTATCTTTCCCAGCACCCAGGTAGCGGCAAAGGCAAAGACCCAGACTACTGCCACGCCAAGGAGTTGCTTTCCAAGCTGCATGGCGTTACCGAAAATCAGCCCATTAGCACCAGCCGCGTTAACCGCAACACTGGCAAAAAGGCCGGTGGCCAGAGCACCCCAGGTGCCACCAATACCATGACACGCCCAGACATCCAAAGACTCATCAACCCCCATCTTCCTCGCTCTGAGGAGCATAGCATAGTAGCAGGCCACGGCTGCCCCAATACCTATCGGTATTCCCATCACTGGTGATACAAAACCGGCGGCGGGAGTAATTGCTACCAGACCGACAACGGCTCCGGTAGCCGCCCCCAGAAGGGAGGGACGGCGGTGAATCCAGCTAAGGAGCATCCAGGTGAAAGCAGCGGTGGCAGCGGCGGTATTAGTGGCGACAAAGGCGCTTGCGGCCAAGCCACCAGAGGTGAGAGCACTACCAGCATTGAAACCGAACCAACCGAACCAGAGCAGTGCCGCACCAAGCACCACCATGGGGATATTATTTGGCTCCATTGGCTCTTTCTCTCGATAGCCCCGTCGCGGGCCCAATAACCAGGCTAGAGCTAAAGCGGAGGCACCAGCATTTATGTGAACTACGGTGCCGCCGGCAAAGTCTAGAACACCCAATCTGGCCAGCCACCCACCGGAACCCCATACCCAGTGTGCGACCGGGCAATAGACGATAGTCAACCACAAAGTAGAAAAGACAATGAAAGCACTAAACTTCATTCGCTCAACGACCGCCCCGGTAACCAAGGCTACAGTGATAATGGCAAACATTGCTTCAAATGCCATGAAAGCTAGGTGAGGAACAGTCGTAGCATAGACAGATGAAGGTTCCTGGCCCACCGTTCTGAGACCGATGAAGTCAAGTCCACCAATAATACCCCCTTTATCGGGGCCAAAGCTCAAACTGTAGCCATAGAGTACCCATAGTAAGCTAACCAGACCCAGTATCGCAAAGCTCATCATCATGGTGGAAAGGAGGTTCTTTCGCCTGACCATACCGCCATAAAACAGAGCTACTCCTGGCGTCATTAGCATGACCAGTGCTGACGAAACCAAGAGCCAGGCAGTATCAGCAGCATTGATTGACATCCCTGAGCACCCCCTTAATAGGCATAGAGCCTGCCATAAGGTCGAAGCCAACGGGGAAAAAGCTTGATAACTTTATGTTCAAGTATTTTCTTGGTGTCATAGCCAAAATGAGAAGCAAACTCGCCAACGAATTTTTGAAGAATCTGGTAGTCCTTCTCTTCTAGCCCGGCAACACCCACTTCCTTGCCCAGTTGATAACTTTCAACGCTTCCCCTGAGGTAGATAACGCCGCCATGCATTCCGGTGCCAATAAAGTTCACTTTGTGGTGTTGTCCCTCATTTAGATTCAGACCCAATAGAATAAGAATACCGCCGGCCATGTACTCACCGAGGAAATCCTGGGCAGTGCCGCCGATGACCAGCACCGGTTTCTTCTCGTCATATTCCTTCATGTGAATGCCAGCACGGTAGCCGACATCGTCTCGGACAAAGATTTTACCCCCTCGGGCTGACAAACCTATGATGTCGCCAGCATGACCGTGAATTACTATCTCACCTTCGTTCATGGTGTTCCCGCAGCCATCCTGAGCATTGCCGCGCACAATAATCCTTGGCCCGTCCATGAATGCCCCAAGGTCATTGCCGGGTGTGCCAAAGATTTCGATTTCCACCGGTGTATTCAGGTCCGTGCCAATATACCTCTGACCATAAACGTTATAAAGCTCAATCCGGTGAGCACCTTTTTTGACCGCATCCCTAAGTCTGGCATTGAGCTCCTGATAGAAGATGCCACTGGCATCGATCTTCACTGACGAATTAGCCTGCCCTTTCATATTAGTTGCCCACCATCCTTACTCCGAGGATTTCGAGTTCTGTGTCAGTCAACCCAATACCTCTCAAGTGGAGGCGATTTCCCCGCAGACTCTCAATTGCGTTTACACCGAGACCGCCAAGTATATCCTTAAGCTCCAGGCTCCAACCGCGAAGGAGATTAGCCAATCGCCTTGCACCAATGTCGGGGTTAACCCGCTTGGTCAGGAAAAGGTCAGTGGTGCAGATGCCCCAGGCACACTTACCGGTATGGCATTGCTGACACACGGTGCAGCCCAGGGCAATGAGAGCCGCCGTTCCAATGTAAACCGCATCGGCACCAAGGGCGATCGCCTTTGCCACATCACCGCTATTTCTTATCCCCCCTGAAACGACAATCGAAGCCTGGTTACGGATTTTTTCTTGTCTTAAGCGGGTATCGACCGAGGCCAGAGCCATCTCAATGGGAATGCCCACGTTGTCACGGATTATTTTGGGTGCCGCTCCAGTAGCCCCCCGTAGCCCGTCGAGAACTATGATGTCGGCTCCTGCCCGCACCATACCGCTGGCGATAGCTGCCGAGTTGTGGACGGCAGCTATCTTCACTGCCACTGGCTTGGTATAGTCTGTTGCCTCTTTAAGGGCATAAACAAGTTGAGCCAAGTCCTCAATGGAGTAAATATCGTGCTGCGGTGCTGGGGACAGGGCGTCCGTTCCCAGGGGAATCATTCGGGTCATAGATACCTCAGCGCTTACTTTTTCTCCGGGAAGATGCCCGCCAATGCCAGGCTTAGCCCCTTGACCAATCTTAATCTCAATTACGCGGGCGGCATCAAGATAATCAGGATGGACCCCAAAACGCCCTGATGCTACTTGGACGACAGTATTATTGCCATACTTATATAGCTTGGGGTGGAGCCCGCCTTCCCCGGTATTCCAGAGGGTTCCCATTTCAGTCGCTGCCCGAGCTAGAGATTCGTGCACATTGAGGCTTACTGCCCCATAGGACATGGCAGCAAACATGACCGGAACTTCAAGTTTCACCTGCGGCGCTAGCTCCGTTTTCAGATTGATGTTATCCCCATCAAGCTCAACCTGGTCAGGTTTTCGCCCCAGATAAGTGGTAAGCTCCATAGGCTCGCGCAGCGGGTCAATAGATGGGTTAGTTACCTGGCTGGCATTAAGAACCAGATGGTCCCAGTAGATGCGTTGACTCTTATCGTCGCCCATTCCGGTGAGGAGCACACCACCGCTTTCAGCTTGCTTGATTATGTCTTCAATAACTTCGGGACGCCAGTTATAGTTCTCACGGTAGTCCAGCGGGTTTTTTCTAATAGTCAAGGCTTGGGTCGGGCAAAAAACAACACAACGATGGCAGCCAACACAGTTCTCTTCCCGACTTCTTACCTCATCATCCTCAGCATCATAGTAATGAGCGTCAAAGGTGCACTGGTTGACACACACCTGGCACTGGATGCACCGCTCCGGGTCTCGTTCTATTAAGAATTTGGCTGGAAGATAGGTCTTCACTAACTTTTTCTCCTATAGTCGGATTGGTATTCCTTTTTGGGCTAAATATCTCTTTGTCTCGGCAATGGAATAGGTGCCATAATGAAAAATACTGGCTGCCAGAACCGCATCCGCCTTACCGCTAACTAGAGCTTGATAAAGGTCCTCCAGAGTGCCTGCACCACCACTGGCAATGACTGGCACGGTTACCGCCTCGGAGACAGCACGGGTTAGTTCAATGTCATAACCCGCCCGATGACCATCAGCATCAATACTGGTAAGCAGTAATTCCCCAGCCCCCAATGCTACTACCTGCCTCGCCCAAACGAGAGCATCAATCGCGGTTGGTCTTTGACCACTATAGCTATAGACCTCCCATCGTGGTTCCTTACTGCTCTCTACCCTCTTGGCGTCTATAGAGACCACGATGCATTGACTGCCAAATTTATCAGCCCCTTCTCTAATCAGGGGCGGCTTGAGCACGGCGGCAGTGTTTATCGACACCTTGTCTGCTCCTGCCATCAAAATGCGCCGGATATCACTGATACTGCGCAGCCCGCCACCCACAGTTAGGGGTATAAACACCTCTTTGGAGATACGCTCAATGATATCAACCATGGTGTCACGCTCCTCAGGAGTCGCAGTTATGTCCAGAAAGACCAGTTCGTCGGCACCCTCCTTATAGTAGAAGCTAGCTAGCTCTACCGGGTCACCAGCGTCGCGCAACTCCACAAAGCTTTTCCCCTTTACTACCCGTCCATTTTTCACATCAAGACAGGGAATAATCCGTTTAGTTAACATCCGGTATCCCCTCCCTAGCAGCAACCATCTCCTTTGGTTGGAGTGGCCTACCGAGTCTTCCCACGATAGGCTCGCCTCCCATTGGAATCCATGCCCTATCCAGGTCAGGACAAATCAGACGAATAGCCGACTCCTCAGACGAAAGATATAGCATGTCGCCCTTTATCCCAGCAGTAAGCGGGCGCAGTCTGATGCGGTCGGTAAGCCCGATCATCTCGCCATGATGGGCAATAATTACTGTGAACGGTCCATTTAAGAGCAAGCTGCTATATACCTGACGAAGGGTTCGTAATAGCTTCTGCTCCTCAAGAGGTCGGCGCTCAATATCAGTCCAGAAGGGAGGTGCCAGGATACGAGCCACAATCTCAATAGGTAGACCGTGCTTTCGCATAAGCAGGTCAATAGCGTAAGCCACTACTTCGGTGTCGGTCTGCATAGTGCAGTAGTAGCCGAACTGCTCTAGATAACGCTGATTTATTCCGTAGGACGAAATCTCGCCGTTGTGAACTACGGTCCAGTCTAGAATGCAAAATGGGTGAGCCCCACCCCACCATCCCGGCGTATTGGTTGGGAATCTGCCATGAGCTGTCCACAGGTAACCTTCATAATGCTCCAGGCAGAAGTAGTCAGCTACATCCTCAGGATAGCCCACACCTTTGAACACACCCATATCCTTGCCACTGGAAAAGACAAAGGCATCTTCAAGCTTGGTATTCACCTCCATCACCCTGTCCACCACATAGTCGTCCGCTGATTGCTCTGCAGGCTTATGCTGACCTATCTCAAGAAAGTAGCGCCATATTAGTGGCGGCTTCACAATCCTTGGCGTCGGTCGCGTTGGTATCTCTTCGTCATAAACAAGGTCAAACTTGTCCTTAAGGAACGCCTCGGTCTTCCGTTGTCCCTCTCGGCTGAGATACATTATGTGGAAGGCGTAGAGGTCAGCATATTTGGGGTACAATCCGTAGATAGCAAATCCTCCACCCAAGCCATTGCCGCGAACATGCATATTGGCAATAGCCCTAATGACACCTTCCCCGGGGAACCTTCTTCCCGAGGTATCCATTACTCCAAATAGGGAGCAGGCATTTATCATCTTGTCGTCATTGTAAGGGTTATTTGTTCGGTTAATCTCTTTCATCTTGTATCTCCCGGAACAAAATCTACTCTCCTAAGACCAATTCCTCGGGCTCCTCACGGAGGATTGTCGGAGGAAGAAAACCCGAGTTTGGCATTCCTAACCGCGCTCGCCACATTTCTTCGGGCAGAGAGGCCAGACTAAAATCTTCAGCAACTAGGGCTTGCTTGAAACGTTCAACCTCTACCCGGTCTTTCATCAAACTGAAGACGACGCCCGATTTCTCAATGTCACCAGCAAAGACCATGCCAACTACGAGTCCGTCTTTCAGCACGACCTTCTTATACATATGGTCATACCTATTGCTGATTACCTCATAACTGTCATCAGGCGGGTTGACCATTCCGGCAGAGGCAACAGCTAGGCCGAAGTATTTCAGCGAATTCAACGCCGTGCCACCGAAATATTCAGTGGGGACGCCAGCCATATTGAATCCAGCGACTCTTCCTTCCATATAAGCGTTAGGCCAGATGGGAGTCAGCCGATTCTCGCCATAAATAAAGTCATGAGCCTCAACCACATCACCGCAGGCGAAGACTTCGGGGTTAGATGTAGCCATGCGGTGGTCAACGACAATGCCGCGATTGACTTTTATCCCGGTACCAATCGCAAGGTCAAGGCGCGGCCGGACGCCGATAGCCACTATTACCAGTTCACAGGGTATCGGCCGGGTGTCATCGAGGTTGACACCGGTGACTTCGCCGGGTAAATAGCTGCCGATCTTGCCTACCGTATGTCCAGTTATTATTTCAACGCCAGCCTCCGTTAGAGTTTTCTCCTCTAGAGTCGATCCCTCTTCATCAAGAATAGTGTTCAAAATCCGTTCTTTCATCTCGACAATGGTAGCTTCAATCCCTCGCTTTACGAGTGCTTCGGTCACACCCACGCCAATTAATCCGCCGCCAATGACAATAGCCCTCACCTTTATCCCGTAGTGACTCAGAAACTCGTCGATCGCCTTAGCGTCGTCGAGTTTAGTAAAGGTAAAGACTCCTTTCAACCCGATACCCTCTATCTCGGGAACAATAGGTAAGCCGCCGGTAGCTAGTAGTAGCCTTTCCCATCTGATTTTCTCTCCCGACTCTAGCTCAACAATATGCTTATCAATATCAAGGTGCTGTGCCTTCTTATCCAGGAAAGTGCGGATATTGTTCTTCTCATAGAAGTCAGCCGGTCGAAATAACATCTTCTCCAAAGGACACCTTTTGGCTAGGTACTCTGAGATAAGCGGCCGTGAATAGGCAGGGTAGGGTTCGTCGGAGATTATGGTGATTTCTCCTGCTTTATCCATCTCACGTATGGCTTCAGCAGCCGCAATGCCCCCGGCTGAGTTACCAATAATCAGGTATTTTGCTTTCACTACACTCTTTGCCATTCTGTCTATACCCTATCCCTTTGTGGTTTTAACTTCGCTCCATAGCGAGTTTTATGAAATTGCCGTACATTCTTAAGCCAAGTTCTCCGCTCTTTTCTGGGTGAAACTGGGTTGCTATCACATTGCCCCTCGCTATCACACTGCATAATCGAATGCCATATTCGGTCTCACCAGCTGCTAGCGATTTATCATCTGGCTCGACATAATAGCTGTGGACGAAGTAGAAGTTCGCTTCGTCCGGTATGCCATCAAATATCGGGTGCGAGCCTATCTGCTTTACCTGATTCCACCCCATGTGAGGGATTTTCAGCCCTGCAGGAAGCTTTCTTACTTGCCCGGGAATGACCCCAAGACACTCGTGCCAGCCGCCTTCCTCAGTGCCAGCAAATAGAATCTGTAAGCCGATACAAACGCCCAAAAAAGGGCGACCATCACCAATAAACTGACAAATCGGGGTGACCATACCCAGCGTCTTAAGATTTTTCATAGTCTCAGCCGCGGCACCAACACCAGGTAGAATAACCGCTCGGGCATTAAGCAAATCTCTCGGGCGGCTCGTTACCTTTGGCTGGCAGCCTAGCCTCGTGAGAGCATTAGCCACACTACGCAGATTGCCCGCACCATAGTCAATTATTACGATCACTTCGCCTCAACCCTGCTCGCTTCTGGTTCCAACGGAGAATTTACTGCCGATTCCTCAGGAAGCTCGTCAAACTCTTCAGGCGTGTACTCACGCATTTCCCCGCTGGCTGAAGCCGCCTCATCTACCCGTTCCACCGTGAGCTTGAATGGCACCGGGCCCATGAAACTACAGCTTTTAGCCTGTACCGCGTCCCGTATTATGTTGGCCATCCGTTCAGCTTCCACCCTGGGGAAACAGTGGCTAACGGCAGGTGGAACCTCCAGTGTCACTACAAACAGTTGTCTTTCCATGTTTCTACCTCCTTCCCTGAGCTAATTTTAATTAATTGTTGCATGATTAACGGTGTCATCTTGGGCCTCTGCGTATACCAGTGCCTCGTTAGGACAGTTCGTGACGCATACTGGCACGTCCCTTCCTTCGCATAAGTCGCATTTAACAATCTTTCCCAGGTCTGTTTCCTGCCTTATAGCACCAAATGGACAAGCTAATATGCAGGTCCAGCAGCCGATGCACTTGTCCATATCCACACTGACGATGCCGCTGTCAGGGTCCCTCCAGAGGGCTCCAGTAAGGCATGCATACACGCAGACAGGGTCAGCACAATGGTGACATTGCACCGGAAAGCAAACAGGCTTCCTCTCTTCGACCCACAAAGATGGTAATGGTTCGGGCGATTCCCTCTTGAACGCCTTCACCAAGTCCTTTGATCGCGAGTGAGCCACTTGACAATATACCTCACAGAGGTGACAGCCGATGCAAACCTGCTCGTTGATGTAAATCCTCTTCATCTGTTAGAACCTTTCATTAGCGGTACACGGTAACCATCTACCGTCTACCATATCCTACCACATTATATTTACTATGTCAATAGCCCATCCCCAGAAATTTCACAGGTTTGACCGGCAAAAGTTGTTAACTTGGGGCTCCCTCTAGTTTGGCCGATATCGAATGGGTTACCCGTCACCGCATAGAAGACTGTTTCCTAGCACTTCGTGCAACAGACGCTTGTTTTATTACCTGATTGCCCAAAAATAGCGGATTGTTCAATTTGGCAAATACGCTATAATTAAACCTGTGAGCTACATTGCATCCTGGAGTGGTGGTAAGGACAGTTGCTTCGCCGTGCATGAGGCAATGGATAAAGGATACGAGATTTCTCACCTGGTGAACTTCATCTCCCGGGAGTTCCATAGAGTAAGTTTTCATGGCACAGAAGCCAGGCTGATTCAACTGCAAAGTCAGGCTATTGGAATCCCTCTTCTACAGAGGGAAACTACCCGGGATGGGTATGAGCAAGAGTTCAAGGAGGCAGTGCGAAGTCTAATTCCTGGCGGTGTAGAGGGGATGGTTTTTGGGGACATATATCTTCAAGAGCACAAGGACTGGGTAGAAAGGGTTTGCGGTGATTTGGGTATTCAGGCGATTGAACCACTCTGGGGTAGGAGTACAGAAGAGATATTGTCTAGCTTTATCGATGACGGGTTTGAAGCAGTTATCGTCAGTGCTAAATCTGATCTAATCGATGAATGTTGGATTGGTGGACGAGTAGATAAGGCATTCATGGAGTACTTAAAGAAGAGAGGCATTGACATCTGTGGAGAAAACGGTGAATATCACACCCTGGTGACCGGCGGTCCTATCTTTAATAGACGAATACAACTGATTGAGAGCAGGACTATCAGCCGGGATAATTACTGGTTCCTGGATACCACCAGGTATGAGCTTAGTTGTTGAGTTGAGTAACAATAGGGCGATTTGTGCTCTTGAGGAATAGTCATGTCGCTAACGAAATTCATCAGGGATGTACAGAAGAGGCATGAAGCAATTCCAACTCCTGGTGCCATAGTCTACAATGCGACGGCAGCAAGGGTTCTTCGCAAGCCGGAAACAAAGATAGCTAATGACATAGTTGAAAAGATGGGAAGTGGGACTATTCTTGATTTAGGTTCGGGAACAGGCTATTTATCAATAGAGATTGCAAAGAGGACACCAGGCCTGCAGGTTTATGGCATCGACTTGAGCCGGCAAATGGTCAAGATTGCCAGACGTCATGCAAGAGGTATCGAAAATGCTCGATTTGAGTTTGGCAATGCTGCTGACCTTCCTTTCGAGGATGATTCAATAGACTTTATCGTTAGTACCGGCTCTTTACATCATTGGAAGACACCAGCCAGGGTATTTGGTGAATGTTATCGTGTTCTAAAAATTGGTAAGGAAGCCTGGATATATGACGGGTGTCCCGATGCCTTTAAAGACCAGGCTGATAGAAATAGAATGAGAAGGGAATATGGTTTTTTGGTTTACCGAATTGGAACTAAAGTCGCTGGACTTCATGGTTTTGCCCGGGAAGAGTACGAGAGCGAAATTAAAGATATTTTAGACCAAACAGAATTCAAAGATAGTTATCAGATGGAGCTAACAGACATTTGGATGAAGATTACACTCAAGAAGCACAGGTGAACAAGTCTGGTCTTTCTCAACTGCTTCGTTGCTCGTCTTGTTCAACCGGGCAACAATTGTCTATTTTGCCTGGCTAGCTCTGCTGAGATTCTTCTTGCTAGTGAAGAGGCAAAGCTGGGCAAATACTAAGTATTTATACTTGTTAGGTGTATAATAGTTTTGACAGCTACCGTAGTAGCTTGATAGGATTTTAGAGGCTGGAGCAGGTTAGGTGAACTGAGGGTTCATATATATCATTGCTATCCTGCATCAGTTCAAGGGGAGGTAGTTAAATGCGGCAATTGAAGATTATTGTGGAAAAACATACTGATGGCTATGTGGCTTATCCCTTGGGGCTTAAAGGAGTTGTGGTTGGACAGGGAGATACTTATGAAGAAGCTCTTTCAGATGTGAAGTCGGCCATTCGCTTTCACATTGAGACTTTTGGAGACGAGGTTCTCAATGTTGAGCCCCCGGTTCTTGAGGCATTCATTGCCGAAGCCGGGGTCTAGGTTTGATGAGGAAGTTTCCTGTTGATGCTCCAAAGGAGAGAGTGGTCAAGGCATTGCAAAATCTTGGTTTCAATGTTGTGCGTGAAAAGGAGCATATTTCTATGTTGCGGGAGAATCCCAATGGGAGCAAAACTCCTTTGACCATGCCTAATCATCGGAAGATAAAGGCTTCCACGCTAAGAACGATTTGCACTCAAGCGGGTATTCCCAAGAATGACTTCTTAGAAGCGTATAAGAAAACGTAGGTGTGACAACGGCGGCTAACATGGGTTTCACGGCAAAAGCAATTAGAAGCTAAGAGAATAGCGAGTATTTACTCTTTTATACCAAATTTCGGCAAGCAGCGATAAAGCTCCCCAGGCCTGAACAATCTGACGTTTTGTTCCCGGAATAGTGGACTAGAATAACATTCGTCCCTCAGGCTGCTGGCAGATTACTGGTGCTATAATCAATGTGTTATATTTGTGGTCGACTTATTTCCATGTTGTTACGGAGAAGCCGAAGTCAAGCAAAAAAGACAGAGGCTGTTTAAAAATGTAGTTGCCCAATTCATTGGGCGATAGTGCCTGATAAATCAGGCAACTACAAAAATTTGGGGGTGAAGACTCTCCAAAATGCCCAAAATCGAACGGGAAAACAAAATTAAACAGCCTAAGACGAGAAGGGAGGTGATGTATCATGCCATTGAAAACCGCTGCAGAGTACATC
>MNYD01000131.1 GCA_001872925.1 Dehalococcoidia bacterium CG2_30_46_19
CAATGACATCATTCCTAACATAAAAAATCACTCCGTTAGCTAATGGACAATGACAGTCTACCCCTCGAGAGATTCGAGAATGCTTTCGTCCATAGTGTAGCTGTGCTTCATGGTGGGGAATGTATTGGACTTAACCTCGGTTACATAGGCAGTGACAGCGTTCTTTATCTCTTCAGCCAGCCTGGCATATTGTTTAGCATGTTTGGGAACAATGTCAGTGTAAAGTCCGAGCATGTCGCTCACTACCTGAACCTGACCGTCACAATCAGGGCCAGCACCGATGCCGATAATAGGGATGGACACAGTCTCGGCAATCAACTTGGAAAGTGGTGCCGGGACACACTCTAAAACAATAGAAAAAGCCCCGGCCTGCTCCAATATTTGAGCGTCCTTAAACATCTTTTGGGCGGTCTCAGGCGTCTTTCCCTGCGCTTTAAATCCCCCTAATTGATACAGTGATTGTGGGGTAAGACCCATGTGTGGCATAACTGGTATGCCGCAATCAACAAGGCGTCTTACCATTTCGGCAATAGCTTCACCACCTTCGGGTTTGACCGCCTGTGCTCCACCTTCCTGGATAAGTCTTGCAGCGTTATACAAAGCATCTGAGATATCAATATGGTAGGTCATAAAGGGCATATCAGCTACTATCAAAGCTTTCTTAGCGCCTCTAGCCACAGCTTTGGTGTGATGAATCATCTCGTCCATTGTGACCGGGATAGTGGAATCATAGCCCAACATCACCATTCCCAGGCTGTCTCCCACGAGTATTAAAGGCACACCGACCTCGTCAATGATTTTGGCCGTTATGTAATCATAGGCGGTAAGCATGGGTATTTTTTCCTTCCTTTGCTTCATTGCCTTTATTTCATCTATGGTAATTCGCATTGTCTCCCTCCTTTTATTTCATAGTTAACAGGTTTTCCACCCATTCTTTCCCTTTCGTCTCCACAATCCTGTTATTTTCATCCACATAAACCATCTTTGGAATCACATTTATCGCTTCATCATCAGGGACATGGCAATAGGAGAGGATAATAACGATGTCTCCTTTAGCGGCAAGCCTGGCAGCGGCGCCATTAATGCAAATTGTTCCTGAGCCTGGCTCAGCTTCAATGGCATAAGTGCTAAACCGGGCACCATTATTAATGTTAAGCACCTCTACCTGTTCATAAGGGAGGATGTCACTTGCCTCCATGAGGAATTTATCAATGGTAATGCTGCCTTCATAATCGACATCGACCTGGGTAACCCGAGCACGGTGGATTTTACCTTTCAACATAGTTCTCATTGGCTACCTCCCGGCATTATTTGTAAACAGAGCCTTTAGTTCCTCAGCTTTATATTCATCGATTTTTCCTTTCTTTAAAGCGATGGGAATAGTGTGGAGTCCTAACTCTTTGTAAGTAGTGAGCAGCGAGGAATTGTTAGCTTTAAGCGCAGTTAGATGTTTACTTATGGTGCCCAGGTCGCCACGGGATACAGGTCCGGTGAGGCAATCTGGCAAACCGATGTTATCAATGTTGTTCAATGTGCCTTGTAACAAAGGGATGAGAGCTTTGGTTGCCTTCTCCGGGGGCACTCCGAGGGTTTGCCATAAATCTGTAGCTAGCTTAACCAAAGTTACCATATAATTACAGGCAAAGACGGCTGCGGCATGATAAATTACCTTGTCTCCGGGCTTAAGTTCTATCCAGGCGCCATCCAGGAGGGAAACCAACTTTTTTAGCGTTGATAGCAGAGGTTCCTCAGCTTCAAGGGCGAAGGTGGAGCCAGGGAGGTTTTCCACAGCTTGTGTAATACTGGCGAAAGTTTGTAGTGGGTGGAAGGAGCCGATATTAGCGCCTGCCTGCTTGGCTGGCTTGAGGATGTCAATGGAGTGGACGCCACTGCAATGCACCACGCTTTTCCCGGGATGCCAGTGAACCTCACTGGCTACCCTGGCAATGGCATCGTCAGGGGTGGTGATAAAGATTAACTCAGCGGCATCAGCTACCTCCTGTGGCGATGAGCAGGGATGGCAATGAGGTAAGGAACTAGCCAGTCTCTCTGCTGAGGTTAAGTTCCGACTGGATACCGCAACTATTCTGCACTCCTTCTGGGAAAGCCTTGTTGCCAGGGCTGTTCCTACTGTCCCTGCGCCAATAAAGCCAATCTTTAGCATGCTGTTGCCACCTTGCTGGCGGATATGCCGGCCATTGTTTTGGATTTAGTTATTGCCCTAACTATTGCGGTGGACATCACCTCAGTGGCTACTATGCCCAGTAAGGTGAGGTCACATTTCTTTTCTCCCAGGGAAAGGACAAAAATTACATCGCCATCAAACATGGTAAGGTAAGGGTCAACAGTGCGGGCTATGCCCGCTCCTGCCATTTGTGCTAGCTTGTTCGCCTGTGCTTTGTCGAGCTGAGCGTTTGTAGCTACTACAGCGATTGTGGTGTTGGACAAGTAGCTTGCTCTTTTGAATTGCTCATTTTTCCACAATTCTGAAGTGCTCCAAAAACCGTCTCCATCAGAACGATGAGGACCAGCAATGATTTTTCCTGTTTTGGGGTGAATAATGTCTCCAAAGGCATTTTCCACTGCCAGGGCAGCCACGATGACGTCATCGCCTACTTTCTGACTGGCGGTTCCCAAGCCACTTTTGGTAGCTTTATCTATGCCGAGAATCTTTCCCACCGCTGCTCCAGTTCCTGCGCCGACGCATCCTTCAGGAACTTCTCCATCAGTGGCAGCGAGGCAAGCTTGATAGCCATGAGCAGCATCGGGTCTCGCCTTTGGGTCACCTACTACTAAATCGTAAATAATAGCTGCGGGAACGATGGGAACTTTGCCAGCAGCGGTCTGGTGACCGATTCCGCGCTCCTCAAGGTATTTCATAACACCGCCAGCTGCCTGTAGGCCAAAGGCACTGCCTCCGCTGAGAAGAATGGCGTGGATTTTTTCCACCAGATTTCCGGGGCGAAGGACATCGGTCTCCCTTGTTCCCGGGGCTGAGCCACTAACATCGACACCGGCCACTGCTCCTTTTTCGCAGAGAATGACGGTGCAGCCGGTCATCCCTTCTTTATCGGTATAGTGTCCTACCTTGATTCCGGGGACATCCGTTATGCTGTTATACATCGCTAACAAAAAAACCCTCCTGGCAACACCAAGAGGGCCTTTTATACCTTTTCTTACCGTCCCGGTCCCTGCCGATCCGAGCGGCTACCGCCAAACTTTATTCTATTTAAGCTCACCGCTATACTTGTCGGTGGCAATTTTTAAGGATAACATATTTTTTTAGCTTCGTCAATAGCCCGATTTAAATGGTTCTACGTCAATAAGTGTGAAAATTATGACCCTGCTCCTTTGGAGTTAGTTACCAATATCCTCAGCCG
>MNYD01000130.1 GCA_001872925.1 Dehalococcoidia bacterium CG2_30_46_19
TCATAGAGGTCTCCCAAATGCTCTCCAAACTACATGATACATCCTACATCAATATACGTGCCACGCTTCGCTCGCAATGACAAGGAAGACAAGTGTCACTAATCACGTGAACGAGTACACCTTTTGTAAACTAGATTACTATCTTGTATAATAAGGACAGTATTTCAGGTGTAGATTATTGTATGCTTAAATCGTCTCATATGTATTTGGGAGGCGGAGGGCTAAAACTCCAGCTATAGTGGAGGGGAGACTAGACTATCAGGTAATTTTTCAGGATAAGTGAATTCAATGTATTTTCTTTGTGGCCGCTTTTACCTTCACCGCTTCCGAACAGGGAGCCTTCATTACTGAGGCAAAATGCTGACTCGATAGCTGTAGGCCAGACATAATATAGTCGCGGTTCGCATATTACAATAGCTATCAGTAGGGAAATTAAACAAACCACTTATCTGTGTTTTCCTCGTTAATACTATGAATTACTATGTGGATTTTTCAAAGGGATAGAACTGCCTGTTGTGGCGACTATCATAAAGTGATGACGCCAGGTAGATAACACTGACTTGAAGACACTGGAAGTATGACTGAATAGAGGTAAGGTTTCGCAATATATGAATTATCGCAGCGATATAAGAAATATAGTTATTATTGCCCATGTTGACCATGGTAAGACTACCCTGGTAGATGCCATGCTTAAGCAAAGCAAGGTTTTCCGGGATAACCAGATAGTTGGCAAATTAATAATGGACCAGGGCGTCCTGGAGCGAGAAAAAGGGATTACCATCATGGCCAAGAATACGGCTGTAGTTTACCGGCGTGTCAAAATCAATATTATCGATACACCGGGACACGCTGATTTCAGCGGAGAGGTGGAGCGTGTCATAAGTATGGCTGATGGGTGTCTGCTTCTGGTGGACTCTATAGAAGGTCCCATGCCCCAGACTAAGTTCGTGCTTCGCCAGGCAATGGCAATGGGTCTAAAACCCATTGTGGTCATTAACAAAGTAGACCGGGAAAATTCGCGGATAGCAGAGGTGCTAAGCTCTACCGAGGACCTGTTCTTAGAATTAGCTACCAGTGCTGACCAGCTTGACTTCCCGGTACTATATGCCAGTGCTCAGGAAGGCACGGCCGTAACTGAATTAGGCATGAAAGGCAAAGACCTCACTCCTCTCTTCGAATGTATATTGGGAAAAGTATCACCACCGCAAATTGAAAGCGGGACATTTCAAATGCTGGTTTCTAATCTAGACTATGACAGCCACAAGGGTAGAATAGCTATTGGTAGAATCTGGAGAGGAAAGGTTGCTCCACACGACCCGGTAGTTAGCGTGGGTACTGATGGAAGTGTAACTCCTTATGAGATTGGTGAAGTGTTTACCTATCTCGGTCTCAAACGCTTGAAGGTAGAGGAAGCCGAGGCGGGTGACATAGTAGCTGTGACCGGTCTTGAAAAAGTCACCATTGGAGATACCATTGCCAGCCTGGAGCGGCCTGAAGCTCTACCACGTATAAAGATTGGCGAACCAACGGTAGAGATGACTTTTGGAGTAAACACCTCACCTTTTGCCAGTCGCGAGGGGCGCTTTTGCACCACGCGCCAGTTGCGGGAACGTCTCTACAAGGAACTGGAAACTAATCTTAGTCTTAGGGTCCAAGATACAGATAGCCCAGACACTTTCTTGGTGAAAGGGAGAGGAGAACTGCACCTGGCTATTCTGATTGAGACCCTGCGCCGGGAGGGCTATGAATTTGAGGTCTCCAGGCCAGAAGCTATTACCAAAGTAGTTGACGGCAAGCTTATGGAACCTGTGGAGGTTCTTACCATTGATACCAAAGATGAATACATTGGAGCTTTGACCGAGATGCTGGGCAAACGGCAAGCTCAGCTTACTGATATGCGCAACGATGGCCATAATAATGTGCGTTTAGTATTCCATGTGCCCACAAAAGGACTCATTGGCTTCCGTAATGCTTTCACTACTGCCACACGTGGTGAAAGCATCATAAATACCACTTTTCTTGGCTATGAACCTTATCATGGAGATATAATTTCGACTCGTAATGGAGTACTGGTAGCATCGGAACAGGGTATAGCTGTTACCTACGGCCTAAACAATGCCCAGGGGCGGGGATTCACCTTTATTGAACCCGGTACGCCAGTCTATGAGGGTATGATAATAGGGCTGGATTCACGGCCGAAGGACATTGCCATCAATGTGTGCAAAGAAAAAAAGAAGACCAATATGCGTTCGTCTACATCCGACATTGCCATAAAGCTGACTCCTTCCATACAGCTGAGCCTGGAGCAAGCCATTGGTTTTATAAATAATGATGAACTGGTTGAGGTAACTCCTGAGAATATCAGGCTGAGGAAAAAGTTACTCACCCAGGCACAACGATTGAGGGACATCTCATCTTCCCGGCGCAGCATAAAGAAGTAGACTATGGCTTATCGCTAAGATGCCTTAAGGTTCGAATTGATACCCTGGTTCCCACGCTACCCAAAACGTCATTCTGTTACGGTTTCATCCGATGCCTGCTTTTCCGGCACCTCTCATCCTCTATCCTACGCAAAGTCTTCTCATCAATGCCAAAGTGGTGAGCTATCTCGTGGCACACTACTTCAGTTATTTTCACGCCGATCTCCTCATTAGAGTGACACTGACCCTCTATAGGCTTCTGAAAGATGCTTATTTTATCAGGCGGAACCAGCCCATACCCTCCGCCACGCTTAGTTTGAGGCACGCCTTCGTAAAGCCCCAATAATTGGCTGGGATGGCTAACTTTCACTTTCTTAAGCTGTCCTGACGTTGGCCAGTCCTCTACAACGACATCAACATTTTCAAGCTTATTGCGAAACTCAAGAGGCAGATTATTAATGGCTTCCACCACGAGAGTCTCAAATTTCTCTCTGTCCATATCACTGCTGCTAGACTATCTAGCTTCCATTATCTTAGCCCAATTTCTTGGGACTGCGTCTTTGTCCATGATAGCACTTAGGACACAAAAAATCGTAATGCTAACTCTGCCAGCCATGAGAGGGTTAAATCCCCTTTCCAAAAGCCGTGCTTTATTCTTCCAAACGCTAAGGGGGCGAATATCAGGATTTCACCTCAACACTTGAGGCAGATTTAGA
>MNYD01000087.1 GCA_001872925.1 Dehalococcoidia bacterium CG2_30_46_19
ATTAGCCAGGCTGAATCTTAATCCACTTCGGTTAGATTTTTCGTGATTCAACAACTTCTCCTTCGGTTAGATTTTAGATGATTTAAATCGCGGACTTGACAAAAAAATCTGATAGTGTTAGATTGAAAGGTTGCGTTATGTTTTTCCTTTCCCTTCAATTTTGGTCAAGTCTAAATTCCCTCACTAGATATATTACAACACTTTAAATGCCTTAGGGTAACTTTTTTGATTTTATTTTAAGGAGTAAAGATTATGGCTGTATTGTCCATACCTAAACATAGTTTAACAAAATCTTTTGCTAAGCTTCCTGAGGTTGTCGAGATTCCTTCTCTTGTTCGGATTCAGTTTGATTCGTTTCGTTGGTTTCAGGAAGAAGGCTTAAAGGAACTTTTTGAGGGGATTCCCCCTATCTTGGATTATACGCGCAATAAATTAGAGCTGCGTTTCACTGATTATGAGTTTCATGAGCCAAAGCATTCTATTGAAGAATGCCTTACGCAGGGCATGACTTATTCTTCTCCTCTTTATGTCACTGTTCAGCTAATAGTCAAGGAGACGGGAGAAATTAAACAACAGGAGTTATTCTTTGGTGACTTTCCGTTAATGACGGATAGAGGAACTTTTATTATTTCTGGAGTGGAAAGGGTAGTAGTAAGCCAATTGAGCCGCTTTCCTGGCGTTTATTTCACTTTACAGAGGGATCCTGCTAGCGGGCGTGAGTTATGTTTTGCCAAGCTTGTTGCTGAGCATGGCTCTTGGCTCGATTTTGAGACTTCTGGCAGAGATGTTATCTCAGTGAGATTAGGCGGGAAGAGGAAAATGCTTGTCACCACTTTATTGCGTGCTATAGGCTTTGAAACCGACGAGGAGTTAATTAACCGATTCCAAGACGTAGATAATTCGCCTGATCATGCTTTTATTCGCTCCACAATAGAGCGGAATCCTTCGATTAGGACTAAAGGTGATGCCTTAGTTGATATCTACCGTAAATTTTCTTCTGGTGATCCTCCTAGTCTTGATAGTGCTCAATCATTGCTGAATAACTTTTTGTTTAATCCACGGCGTTATAGCTTGGGGAAAATAGGGCGCTACAAGCTTAATAAGAAATTAAGGCTTCACCTTCCTCAAGACCAGCTCGGTTTAACACCCGAAGATCTGGTGGGAATAGTCCGTCAGATTATCTTAATAAATAAGCATGAAGATATCCCTGATGATATTGACCATCTTGGCAATCGGCGAGCACAAACAGTGGGTTTTTTGATACAGAGGCAATTTCAAGTTGGGTTGCTGCGGTTAGAGAGGGCCATCAAAGAACGGATGAGCATTCTTGGTCCCGAAGAGGCGACTCCAGCCTTGTTAATTAACATTCGCCCGTTAGTAGCTACTATGAGGGAGTTCCTTGGCAGGTCTCAGCTATCTCAATTTATGGATCAAACTAATCCACTGGCTGAATTAACTCATAAACGTCGCCTCTCTGCTATAGGTCCCGGAGGGTTATCAAGGGAGCAAGCTGGCTTTGAAGTTCGGGATGTGCATTATTCACATTATGGCAGGATTTGTCCTATAGAGACACCGGAGGGACCAAATATCGGGCTCATTGGGTCGTTAGCTACTTACGCCTCAGTCAATAAGTACGGTTTCATAGAAACACCTTACCGTAAGGTTATTCGTGAGGTTCCAAATATTGAAGATGAATTGTTGGGAAGAACAATTCAGGAGGATGTGACAAACAACAGCGGCGAGGTTGTAATCCAAGCAGGGACATTGATTACTAAGGAAATCGCTGACAAGCTTGCTTCTCTCCCCATGCAAACAATCAAAATAGTCCCCTTTGTTTCTGAGCAGATTGCTTACTTAGCCGCCGATGAAGAGGAGCAATATGCTATTGCTCCGGCTAATGCTCCTGTTAATAGCAGGAATGAGTTTATCCAGCAAAGGGTCGAAGTTAAGAAAGGTGATAAATATTTTAAGGAATCTGTTGACAAGGTAGATTTTATGGATGTCTCTCCCAAACAGATATTTGGCGTTGCTGCCTCGCTTGTTCCATTTTTGGAGCACGACGATGCTAATCGCGCTTTAATGGGTTGCAACATGCAACGCCAAGCTGTGCCTTTGTTATTTCCCCAGGCCCCCCTGGTAGCCACAGGTATGGAAAAAGAGGTGGCTAAATACAGTGCGCAGGCAATATTTTCTCCCTGTGACGGTGTAGTGACTTCAGCAACCGGTTCGCAAATCATAATTAAGGATGAGGAAGACAAGGAGCACGTTTATAAGTTGGATAAATTTGTTAGAACCAACCAAGGAACATGTGTTAACCAATGTTCCATAGTAAATAAAGGGGACAAGGTTAGAAAAGGGCAACCACTTGTTAACAGCAGTGCAGTGGAGGGAGAAGAGCTTGCCTTGGGGCAAAATGTTATTTGTGCCTTTATGAGCTGGAGGGGGTACAATTTTGAAGATGCCATCGTTCTTAGTAAAAGATTAGTCACAGATGAAGTTTTCACTTCTATCCATATAGAGAAATACGTGATTGAGGCACGTGACACGAAGCTTGGTCCTGAAGAAATTACCAGAGACATACCAAATGTAAGCGAAGAAAGCCTTAGCGAGCTTGATGAGCAGGGCATTATACGAATAGGGGCTGAAGTAAGCCCCAATGATATATTAGTGGGGAAGATTACCCCTAAGGGTGAAACTGAGCCTTCTGCGGAGGAGAAGTTATTACGAGCTATATTCGGCGAAAAGACACGTCTGGTGAAGGACAGTTCTCTCAGAGTAGCAGCTGGTGGAGGGGGAAAGGTTATCGATGTAAAGGTATTCTCTCGTGATAGCCATGACGAAATGTCGATTGGAGTAAATAAGCTTATATGGGTATGGCTTGCTCAGAAACGTAAGGTATCAGTGGGCGATAAAATGTCAGGCAGGCACGGCAATAAAGGTGTTGTTTCAATTATATTGCCTGAGGAGGATATGCCTTACTTATCTGATGGTACGCCTGTGGATATTGTCCTTAATCCTCTCGGCGTCCCATCTCGAATGAACCTAGGACAGGTTTTGGAAGCTCATTTAGGTTGGGTAGCGCGTGTCTTGGGCTTCAAAGCAATTAACCCCATTTTTGATGGAGCTGATATTACTGAGGTTGAAGATTATTTAGCCATGTCCTGGATAGCATGGCAAGCTGGCGCTGTCTCTCTATATCACGGTGGTTTAACTGACGGTGTAACTGATTTTGAGAAGATTGACGCTTGGCTCACTGCCCGAGGATTTGATGGGAGGGAGACAGAGGAAATGATGGATGGGAAACATAAAGGGAAGGCTAGAGAGGCTGCTCTTCGTTTATGGCTTGAAGATTTGGGCATAAATTCTCGGGATTTGAGCAAGGATGAATTGGAACAGAAAACGCAGGAGGTTTACAAAGAGCGAAGACTTTATCCACCTATCTTTGGAAAGATGGAACTTAGAGACGGGCGAACTGGGAAGCCTTTTGACCAGCCCGTGACTGTTGGTGTTATGTATATGATGAAATTGATACACCTTGTTTCAGACAAAGTGCATGCCCGCTCTACCGGGCCATATTCGCTTATTACCCAGCAACCACTGGGTGGAAAAGCTCGATTTGGCGGTCAGCGCTTCGGAGAAATGGAGGTGTGGGCTTTGGAGGGTCACGGTGCAGCTTCTACACTTCAGGAAATGCTTAGTATAAAATCGGATGACATTAATGGTCGCTCTAGAGCTTACGAAGCTATCGTTAAAGGTGAAGACATTCATCATCCTGGTGTTCCAGAAGCGTGTAAGGTGTTGTTTATGGAGCTGCGTAGCTTAGGGCTTGCCGTGGAATTGCTTAACGAAGGAAGGAGCCAGGCAAGCCTCTCTACAGTGGGTACTTCGGAAGATTCAAAGCTGGAATAAAAATCGAGGTGTAACAGAAAATGTCTGATTTTGATGATTTTGATGCCATTAGGATAAGCCTTGCCTCGCCAGATCAGGTCAGGAGTTGGTCTCATGGCGAAGTAACTAAGGCGGAGACCATAAATTACCGCACTTTGAAGCCGGAAAGGGACGGCTTATTTTGTGAAAAGATTTTTGGTCCTGTCAAAGACTACGAATGTCATTGTGGGCGGTATAAAAAGATACGTTACAAAGGCGTCATCTGTGAGAAATGCGGTGTTGAGGTTGGTCCTTCTAGTATGCGAAGGGAACGCATGGGACATATCGAATTAGCGGCACCGGTTGCCCATATCTGGTTTACGAAGCTTGTGCCCAGCCCGGTCAGTCTTCTCCTCGATGTCTCGCCTCGAAACTTGGAAGGAGTTATCTACTTTGCTCGATATATCGTTATTTCCGTTGATGAAGAAGCTCGTCAGAAGAAGAGTGAACAGATTGATAAAGATAAAGATCGGGGAATAGCCGAGCAAGAAAAAAAGGTGAACAAGCAAGTTGAGAAGTTACAAGCCAAATTGGAGGCTACTCCCGAAGACGAAGACATAATTAAGAAGATAAATCAGCTAAGGGCCAAATTTGAGGAGAGTAAGGTAGAGATTGAAGAGGAATGGAAAGCGAGGAGGGATGAAGTAAAAAGTTTGAAGCGATGCGAAATACTCACCGAGGAAAAATATCAGGAACTTAAGGATAAATATGGTGATATTCTACGAATTGGCACCGGCGCTGAAGCTATCGAAGAGATACTGAGAGGGATTGATATTGATAGTTTGCATGGGGAACTTCTTGAGGAATTAAAGAATGCCTCCGGGCAAAATCGTAGGAAGTTAAGCAAGCGGCTACAGCTAGTGGAAGACTTTAAAGTTAGTGGGAATAAACCTGAATGGATGATTTTAACTGTGCTTCCGGTACTGCCTCCGTCACTTCGTCCTGTAGTTCAACTGGATGGTGGGCGCTTTGTTATCAGTGATGTTAACGACCTTTATCGGCGCATCATCAATCGCAATAATCGTCTCCGTCGTCTCATAGCATTAGGTGCACCAGAGGTTATTATCCGTAACGAAAAGCGAATGCTACAGGAAGCTGTTGATGCTCTTATTGATAATGGAAGGAGGGGGCGTCCGGTAACTACTGGAACCAAGCATGTACTGAAATCTTTATCGGCTATGCTGAAAGGGAAGCAGGGTCGGTTTCGTCAAAATCTTTTAGGAAAGAGGGTGGATTATAGTGGGCGTTCAGTAATCGTTGTTGGTCCGAATCTCAAGCTTCACCAATGTGGGTTGCCAAGGCGCATGGCTTTAGAGCTATTTAAACCTTTCGTGATGCATAAGCTTATCGAGATGGGCTATGCTAATAACTTAAAGATTGCTCGAACCTTGGTAGAAAAGGGTGATCCCGAAATTTGGGATTTACTCAACGAAGTAGTCAAAGAGCGTCCAGTGTTACTCAATCGTGCACCTACACTACATCGGTTGAGCGTTCAAGCTTTCGAACCGGTGTTAATTGATGGTGATGCTATCCAAATTCACCCTTTAGTTTGTGCTGCCTTCAACGCTGATTTTGATGGTGACCAAATGGCAGTCCATATTCCTCTATCTAAATTAGCGGTGGAGGAAGCCAGGAAACTTATGCTCAGTACTCGTAATATGCTGCTGCCAAGTTGTGGTGAGCCGATAGTCGTGCCTAGTTTAGATATAGTCCTCGGGTGCTATTATCTCACTACGGTTAAGCCTGGAGCCAAAGGAACGGGAAAAGTATGCAGTAATCTTGAGGAAGCTAGGCTTGCTTATGAGTTAGGTTTTATTGAGCTTGGTGCCCAGATTACAGTACGAGATGAGCGCTCAGAGAAAATGGAGACCACTGTGGGGCGAATTTTATTTAACGATATTTTGCCTCCCGAGCTTCGTGCCTATGATAAAGTAATGGACAAGGCATCCTTAAAATCATTGGTATCTGATTGTATTCGCTTATTGGGTGAGGAGGCTACGGCTCCTATCCTTGATGACCTCAAACAATTGGGGTTTGACTACATTACGAAGTCAGGTATTTCTATTGCAATGGATGATATTAATGAACCCGCTAACAAGAGCAAGCTTCTTAAAGAGGCTGAGCAGCAAATTGGTGTTGTGGAGGAGCAATTTAATCAAGGATTGATTACTGAGGAGGAGCGTTATGAAAGTGCTGTTCAGACATGGATGAAAACTACTTATGAAATTACTGATAGTGTAGCGAAATCCCTGGAATCTTTTGGGGGGATCTATATGATGGCTGACTCAGGAGCCAGGGGAAATATCTCTCAGATAACACAGATGGTGGGGATGCGTGGGTTAATGGCTGACCCATCAGGAAGGATAATAGAATTTCCCATTAAGTCCAGTTTTCGTGATGGTTTATCACCTATGGAGTACTTTATTTCCACCCATGGTGCTCGTAAAGGATTAGCAGATACTGCCTTGAGAACATCAGACAGTGGTTATCTTACTAGACGTCTTGTAGATGTTGCCCAGGATGTCATTATAACTGAAGAAGATTGTGGTACCACTGAAGGAGTCTGGATATCAAGAGGAGCTGAAGAAGAATACCTGCCTCCATTTAACGAACGGATTTTTGGTTATCTTGCTGCAAATAAGGTCGTTGAGCCTGGTACCGGGAGGGTTATCGTCGATCGCAATGAGGAAATTGATGAAGAAAAAGCTAGGGAAATCATTGAGGCTGACATTACTCAGGTATATGCAAGGTCTCCTCTTAGCTGTCATTCGCGGTTCGGTGTTTGTCGAAGGTGCTATGGTAGAGACTTAGCGAAAAGAAAGCTGGTGCAGCTTCACACTGCTGTAGGCATTATTGCTGCTCAGAGCATTGGTGAACCAGGTACCCAACTTACCCTGCGAACTTTCCATACTGGGGGTGTGGTGGGTGTTGATATCACCAGTGGTTTGCCTCGTGTGGAAGAACTTCTTGAGGCGAGGACGCCAAAGCGTTGTGCTATCGTTTCTGAAATCGATGGCATGGCTGAAGTAGTTGCCAGTGGAGAAGGGAACCTGATTAAAGTAGTCAGTTCAGAGTTTTATCAGGACGAGTATCTATTTCCACCAGAGGCAAAATTAGCTGTTGAAGAGGGACAGTTGATTGATGCTGGCACTACTCTCTTTCATCCTGAAGTATCCTCGAGTGAAGCTGAAGAAGAATTGCCTGCAGTGAAATCAGAGGCTATAGTAGCAAAGACGGCAGGGCAAGTTGTGATTGAGGATGATCGTCTTTACATCAGGCATGGGGAGAGAGAAGAAAAGGAGTATTTTGCGCCACATGATTTACGTGTGCTCATTAAATCTGGTTACGAAGTGAAAGCAGGTGAACAGCTTACTGAGGGAACCGTCGACCCCCACAGCATCTTGCGAGTTATGGGCAAGGAAGCAGTCCAGCATTATCTAATAAATGAGGTACAAAAAGTATATCGCTCTCAAGGTGTGAGCATACATGATAAGCACATTGCGGTCATTGCCCGTCAGATGTTGAGCAAAGTCAGGGTTATTTCTACTGGAGATACAGAGCTGTTGCCCGAGGAATTGATTGACCGAATTAATTATGAAGAAGTGAATGCGAAAGTACTGGCTGAGGGTGGTGAGCCAGCGATAGCAGAGGCAGTTCTTTTAGGAGTAACCAGAGTTAGCTTGCGTAAAGAGAGCTGGTTATCTGCTGCTTCTTTTCAGGAAACGGATCATGTTCTTCGCAATGCCGCGATTAAAGGCAAGATAGATAGGCTTTATGGATTAAAGGAAAATGTTATTCTTGGTAGGATTATCCCGGCTGGTGTGTTAAATGACCAAGAAAGTGTAGTTGGCTTGCAGCTAGACACTCAGGCTTCATCCGGTGAGGAGGGAAATGAAGTATGAGGGTAGTTTCAGGCAAGCAAGTTTCTGAGGATGTGCCTATTGATTTAGGCCTTCGGCCTAAGCGCCTTGGTGAATTTGTTGGTCAACAAGAAGTTAAGCAGAATTTAAACATAGCCATTGCAGCAGCACAAAAAAGAGGCGAATCTTTAGACCATGTTTTGTTCTGTGGCCCTCCTGGATTGGGAAAAACCACCCTGGCACATATTATCGCTGCTGAGATGGGAGTTAACATTAAGGTAAGCTCAGGACCAGCCATAGAACGTCCTGGGGACTTAGCGGCTATTATTACTAGCTTACGGAGCGGTGACATTTTCTTTATTGATGAAATTCATCGGCTTAGCCATTTGGTGGAGGAAAAGCTTTACCCAGCGCTGGAGGATTTCGTTTTTGATATTTTTTTGGGTAAAGGTCCGGCAGCCCGAAGCTTGCGTTTGAACCTACCTTGCTTTACCTTAATCGGGGCTACAACACGCTTTGCCTTGCTAACTCCTCCCCTTCGTGACAGGTTTGGAGCCACGTACCATCTTGACTTCTATGATGAATTAGCGATAAAGCTGATTCTAAAACGTACTGCTGCTTTTCTGAAGATACCTGCTACGGAGGAGGGGATAGAACAGATTGCTCAGCGTGCTCGAGGCACTCCCCGGGTAGCCAACCGTCTATTAAAAAGAGTACGAGACTACGCTCAGGTTATGGCTGACGGGGTGGTAACCAAGGAAATAGCTATTGAAGGACTTTCAAAACTGGGAGTGGATTCTATAGGTCTGGACGATGTAGATTGCAAAGTATTACGCACCCTGATTGATAAATTTGGCGGTGGTCCCGTGGGTTTAGAGACTATCGCTGCTTCCATTAGCGAGGATGCTGATACAATTATGGATGTTTATGAACCCTATCTTCTCCAGCTAGGATTTTTAGAGCGCACTCCTCGAGGCAGGGTGGTTACTAAGCTTGCTTACGAGCATCTAGGTTTACCTTGTCCTAAAACCTCTCAGGCACAAACAAGTTTATGGAAACAAGCCTAGGAAAAGCAAAGTGCAAAAATCAAAATGAGAAAGGTTTTACATTTTAATTTGTCATTTTGACTTTTTATTTTTGATGTTCTCAGCGTGGCTGTGGTTTCAACTGCATCCATGCTGGTATGACTAAGATAAGAAGGGAAAGAATCAAAATAGTCCCGGCACCTAGCCCGATGTTTGCGCGATTTGTCAGAGCTAACGAAAATAATATCAGGCTCGCTGAAATCAGCAGAGCCACTGCTTTGTGCCAGCGTTGTTTTGCCCTGATGAAAGCAATGGTTGCCAAAGCCAAAATGATGAAACTACCAGCTAATAATAATGTGTTTTCCTGAAGCTGTGCGCTAATGGGTAAAAGTTGACCTCCAGTGCTTGAAGAGGTTAGCCAGATAAATACTACAAGGATGGGAACAAGCATAAGTAATGTATAAAGCCAGTCCCGATTTGTTGTTTGTCTTACTATATAAGCAACGATAAATAAAGCTAATGGGATATATACCAGTGCTGCTAACCAGGTCCATCCTTGAGGCAAATAGATTAAAAGAATACCGGTAACGATTACTGGCAGTAGATAGTATCCCAACCAGGGAAAGAGCCATACTGGCTGGTTATGCCGCCAACCATAAATCACCACACAGGTTGTTGCTATTAATACCAGTAACAGGCAAGTAGTGTTCTGCCAGTAGTAGGAAACAAAGAGCGTGGCTACTAAAAAATGTGGTAAGGCAGCAAAAAAAGCCTCCCACCAACTTCCCTGGTTATGTACTTCACATATTTCTTGCGCTATCGATTGAACTGAGCCGAATTTCAAGGTGGCGATTCTCAGTGCCTCTTCTTCGTTAAGCCCGCCTTCTTTCAGCTCTTGGCTTGAATCTTCAAGGTGAGTAGAAATTTCTCGGATGGTCTCATCTTTAGCCGCAGAATCAATCCTCAGACAGTTTTTGAGGTTCTCCAGGTAATTGGCTAATTTGTTTGTCACGGTAGTACTAGCTTGTTTCGGGTTGTATAACTGTTTTAATCGCGGTAGAGAAATCCTCCCACAAACTCAATTTTTGGGATAAGGCTTGGCGCCCCTTTTCTGTTATCTGATAATAGCGCCTTTCTTGTCCGGCGGGTGACTTTTCCCATTCACTCTTGACAAGCTTTCCTTTCTCCAGGCGGTGTAATGCTGGATAAAGAGTTCCTTCCTTGAACCGGAAATACCCGTTGCTACGTCTATTCAGTTCTTTTATTATCTGGTAACCGTACATAGGTTGAGAACTAATCAGGCAAAGAAGCAAGCACTCAGTGTTGCCTTTAAGCAACTCACGTTTATAATCCATTGTTATGCCTCGTTTCCATAATCCTTAGTATTTACCATACCATCGAAGAAAGCCTTTGTCAATCCACTCAGTGAGATTGTTTAGCAACCTATTCCCCTGACCCCCTTCCCTTAGCAAGGGAAGGGGGAGTGTAGATAAGAGAGGGATGAAATCCCTCTCTATAAATCTCTTCCCCCTCTCCTTTGAAGGAAAGGGGGATAAAGGGGGTGAGGTTAGTAAACACTCTCTCAGTGACTCTCTGTACCTGGAGCGATGGAAGGAGATGTGCTACACTTCTGGTAAATTAATCAACCATTTGAGGTAGAAGTGAAGGAAGTAATTATAGCCAGTGTTGTGCGGACGCCTGTGGGTAATCTCGGTGATTCTTTACGAACTATTCCGGCATATGATTTAGCTGCTCTGGTTCTCAACGAAGTGGTGAAGAGGGCTAATATAGCTCCGAACTTGGTTGACGAGGTAATCATGGCGCAGAATTACCAGAGTGGTGAATATGTAAATATTGCGCGGATGTCACTGCTTAAAGCTGGCTGGCCGGTGGAGGTGCCGGCGTTTACCGTTGATCGTCGTTGCTGTGGTGGCTTTGATGCCGTTTGTCTGGCTGCGATGGCAATTCAAAGTGGCAATGCCGATATTGTGGTTGCTGGGGGTGTGGAGAGCATGAGCACGGCTGAATTTTACATAACAGGCGATGTGAGGTGGGGATTGGGGGGAACCGGTGATATGCCTAAAGGTCATGGACACACCTCAATGTGGGGAATACCGATGTACGACAGAATGCAGCGTGGTAGGGTGATGTCTCAACCAGAGGAAAGATTTGGCGTTTTGCCTACAATGATGTCCTGGGCTGAAACAGCAGCTAAGCAATACGGCATTAGTAGAGAGGATGTGGATAAGTGGGCTTTATTAAGCCATCAAAGGGCGTGCGCCGCTATGAAATCGGGGAAATTTGAAGACGAAATCATTCCTGTATCAGTCCCACAACGTAAAGGCGAGCCAGTATTGTTTGCTAGGGATGAGCATCCCCGTGCTGATACCAGCCTGGAAGCGCTTTCTAAGTTAAGAGCAGTTTTAAACGGTGTTTGCACTGCCGGTAATTCCTCTGGTGAAAATGATGGTGCTGCAGCGTGTGTGGTGATGTCAGCAGAGAAGGCTCGACAGATTGGTGTGGCGCCAATGGCTTATCTTAAATCGTTTGCCTTTAGTGGTGCTGACCCCCGCTATACCTGGAAAGCAGTTCCTACCGCGGTAAATGAAGCGTTACAAAAAGCGGGGCTTACTCTGGAACAAATTGACCTTATTGAGTTGCATGAAGCGTTTGCGGCTCAAGTGCTGGCGAATTTTACTGAGCTGGGAATAACTGAAAAGGACCGTGATAGGGTGAATGTTAATGGTTCTTGTATTGCTATTGGTCATCCACTAGGTTGTACTGGTACTAGAATCTTAACCACGCTGCTCTATGAGATGCGAAGGCGGAATGTAAGATACGGACTTGAGGCTATTTGTGGTGGGGGTGGAATGGGTGTTTGCGGTATTTTGGAAAGGAAGTGAGCCTCATTCTCTTTCATTATATCCTTCGTCAACAGGCAGGTTTGATTGCTGAGCAGCTTCCAGGGCAAGTTCATCGCAGCGGTTATTTTCGGCACTTTTAGCGTGTCCTTTAACCCATTTGAATTCAACTTGGTGATACTCATATAGCTGCAAAAGTTGCTCCCAGAGGTCGGGGTTCAACGCCTTCTCCTTTCTATTACGCCGCCAATTATTCTTACGCCATCTTTCCACCCATCCTTCTGTCATTGCCTTGACTAAATATTCGGAATCGCTATAGAGCGTTGCTTCGCACTTCTCTTTGAGCGCTTTTAAACCGACGATCGCCGCCATTATTTCCATTCGGTTGTTAGTGGTTTTGCGGTAGCCCCCGGATAATTCCTTTCTACGTCCTTTATATAATAGGACGACCCCGTAACCACCAGGTCCAGGATTCCCCAGGCAAGCACCATCGGTGTAAATAGTTACACTCTTAAGTCGTTCCATGTAGGTGAAATTAATTATAACAGAGATTGTTTAGCAACCTATCCCCCTGACCCCCTTCCCTTAGCAAGGGAAGGGGGAGTGTAGATAAGAGAGGGGTTTCACCCCTCTCTTAATAAATCTCTTCCCCCTCTCCTTTGAAGGAAAGGGGGATAAAGGGGGTGAGGTTAGTAAACACTCTCATAACAGATAGTTGAGCAAGCTAGGCTTTTGTTGCTATACTTATAACTCATGGTTGAGTTGGACCACTGTCAACAAGCTCTGAATATATCCTTTAAGGATAAATCTTTATTGTTGCAAGCCTTGTCACATAGTTCTTACTTGAATGAAAACCAGGACTTCTCTTTGCCGAGCAATGAGCGGTTGGAGTTTATTGGTGACGCTGTGTTTGGACTTGTGATAGCTGAGAGGTTGTATAGTGAGTTTCCCGAGTTCGATGAAGGGTGGCTAACTGCGATACGGGCTTATCTGGTTTGTCAGGATACTTTAGCTGAAGTAGCTTCTTCCCTCAAGCTTGGTGATTGGTTCTTAATGGGGAAGGGTGAGGATGCCAGTGGGGGAAGAAGAAAGCAAAGCAACCTGGCAAGCGGTCTGGAAGCTTTGATTGGTGCTATATACCTTGACCAGGGGTTATCTCGGGCCAGGAAATTTATCTTCAAGCAGATTGAACCCTTCCTGGAGAGGGTGAAGAGGGGGAAGGTTAGTCTTAACTATAAAGCGTTATTGCAGGAGTTTGCGCAGAGGGAGAAGATGTCACTGCCGGTTTACCATGTAGCGCAGGTTATTGGGCCTGATCATGATAAACGATTTACTGTTGAGGTTATGATGGACGACAAGGTCATCGGCGTTGGCACAGGCAAAAGTAAGAAAGCTGCTGAGATGGAAGCATCACAATTAGCCTTGGCGAAAGTGAGGTGTAACCATGGGTAGGCGAGATTTCAGTTGGAGAGAACGGAAGAAGCCAAAGAAAACGGTGAAGAAGCCTCAGGCGATACCGGAGATGTTGCCCCAGGTAGAAGTAGAGGTAATCAAGAAGAGGAAGAAAGAACCCGAGGAAGAGTAAGGGGTGACAGCTTACTTAAGCCTTTATCGCAGTGGCGAGCTGCGTGATCGGGTAGAGGCTGCCCGGTCTTTGTTGCGAAACTGTCGTGTTTGCCATGAGCCTCATCCTTTGCTACTGAGGCTCTAAAGTGGAAAACATAGCTCATCTTTCCGCTAGAGTTTACGGTTATGTGCAGGGCGTTAACTTTCGCTATTTTGTCATCCGTGAAGCCACGTATTTGGGTTTAACAGGCTATGTTCGCAACCTACCCGATGGTGCTGTGGAAGTTGAAGCTGAAGGGGATAAAAATCAATTGCAAGAGCTGGTGGAGCAACTAAAGGTAGGTCCCCGTGGAGCTCGAGTAACAGAGGTGGAAACAAGCTGGTCAGGCTACTCAGGGGAATTCGACAGCTTTGAAGTAAGATATTGAGGTTGTTTATTTGTCATTGCGAGGAGCGCTAGCGGTTGCGAGGCGTAGCCGAAGCAAACTGGAGCATGAGATTCCTCGTTTCACTCGGAACAAGCTCTGCAATCTCAGAGGTGGGCATGAGATTGCCACGCTTCGCTCGCAATGACAGAGGGGAGTTGCTAAACAATCT